>WOZB01000171.1 GCA_011620445.1 Anaerolineaceae bacterium
GAGGCGTTACAAGCCAGGAATGAGGATCTTTTGAGATAGCTGTCTGCATCAAAGATCTCTTTGGAAAAGTATCGCCAAATCGGTGGTGATACATTATGCGAAAGCACTAAACCTCTTCGAGTGTTACGCCTTCAAATTAAGAACTATCTCAGAAACAAATCAAGGAAAGCAAAGATATAAAAAAAGGGAGGCTGAAAAGCCTCCCTAAACTAACTTTACTATTCTAATAACGAACTAAATCCAACCGCGGAGTTCCATGGCCTTGACTACTTTGGCGATGGCAACCATGTAGGCGGCATCGCGCATGACCACTTTTTTATCCAGCGACATGCCCAACACAGAATCAAAAGCCTGAGTCATGGTGTGGTCCAACTTAACCAGCACTTCGTCCTTGGTCCAGTAGAAATTCTGGTCGTTCTGAACGCTCTCAAAATATGAACAGGTAACGCCGCCTGAATTGCAGAGGAAGTCGGGGATGAGGAAAATACCGCGTTGGTTGATGACCACGTCTGCTTCAGGAGTGGTTGGGCCATTGGCGCCTTCCGCAATGATCTTAACAGCAGAATTAATCAGTTTTACGGTATCGCCGTTGATTTGGCCTTCCAGGGCAGCTGGGATTAAGACATCCACTTTCTTGGAAATCCATGCGCCGCCATCTTCAATTGCATAACCGGCAGCTTTGGCTTTTTCCTTGTCGATGGTACCGTATTGGTCGGTGATGCCCTTGAGGAAGCGGGGGTCGATACCCTCTGCCTTGGTAAAGGTATAGGCGGTTTTGTCGTTGCGATCCCAGCAAGAAACACAGATTACTTTGCCGCCCAACTGTTCAATAAAGCCAATGGAAGCATATTGGGCAACATTACCGAAGCCTTGCACGGCAGCTGTTGTGGTTTTGGGGTCTATGCCGAGGTGTTTCATGGCCTCACGGACACAATAAATAACGCCATAACCAGTTGCTTCCGTGCGGCCTTGAGAGCCGCCTCCGCCCAGTGGCTTGCCCGTAATGGCGCCAGGGGTGTATTGGCCAACCAAACGTGAATATTCATCCATCATCCAACCCATCATCTGGGCAGTCGTGCCAACATCGGGAGCAGGAACGTCTTGGCGGGGGCCAACGTTTCGAACAAGGATGCGAATATAGGCGCGAACCAGCCGTTCTTTTTCGCCGTTGGAGAGCGTAGCTGGGTCGACGATGATGCCCCCCTTGCCGCCGCCCAGGGGAATATCAGCAACTGCGCATTTCCAGGTCATCCACATTGCCAGGGCGCGAACAGTGTCAACGGTTTCGGCCGGGTGAAAGCGAATACCACCTTTATTGGGACCGCGGGCATCGTTGTGCTGCACACGGAAACCCTGGAATACTTTTATCTTACCGTCATCCATACGAACAGGGATGCGGATGATGAACTCTCGGGCTGGCCAGCGAAGGATTTCGCGGACCTGTTCATCAAGACCTAACTGATCGGCAACATGATCAAATTGGGCTTGTGCCATCTCAAAAGCGTTTGTCGAACCGGACATGAATTTCTCTCCTTTAGCGTTTTTTCATGGCCAATGCCATGCTTAATTAAGATCTTTGAGGAATATGCAATCTTAAGAGTACAACGCCTCATACTGTATCTAAATCTTATCCTTAATAGAAAAAGCGTCAAGCCAATTCAACATAATCAGCACCTAATTTGTTCCAATTTTCACTATCTTTCTCTATTTGGATAAACTTTCTATCCTTGAAAAACCTGAAGCCGATTACAATTGCATTATGGCTACCGAATCTAACTCAAATCAAATTCGTATCATTTCGCATGGCCCCTATAGGGTTGAAGGCAATATCCGTTTGTACGTTTATTCTCAGGAAATGTCACCCCAAGGTGAGCCGCTCAGTTGGATCTTTGAAGGGGAGATTACCCCTGAGAAGCGTCCTTACCTTCTCTGCCGGTGCGGAAAATCCAAAACATTCCCTTTTTGCGACAACACCCATATCGCCATCGAATTTGATGGAGATGAAACCGCCGCAACTGAAAAACCCCTCAAAGTGGATGTCACTTTGCATGCCAATGATGGGCTGACCATCCGCAAATTCCACCCTCTTTGCATGTCATCTGGTTTTTGCGTGCGGGTTGCAGGTGCTATTGAAGATTACAGCGAGTTCTCTAAGGACCCGGAAGACCACAAAATCGCCATCAAGATGGTAGAGGATTGCCCTTCTGGCTCTCTTACTTATAGTCTGAGCCCCGACGGGGAAGATATTGAAAAACCCTATGCCATGCAAATAGCCTTAACGCGCGAAGGTGTTGAGAATGAGCTGGTCAATGGCCCTTATTGGGTGATGGGTTATGTGCCCATCCAACGTTCAGACAAAGTCCCTTTTCTGCCGCGCAACCGGGTTACCTTGTGCTCCTGCGGCAATTCCCGCCAAAAACCACTCTGCGACGGTATGCATCGAATGCTCGCAGAATATGAGCTTTCAAAAAAGAGACACAGTTTTTAACCCAAAACCTGGACCAGTACAAAACTTTTTATTAACATTTTTGGCCCCAAACCGTGCTGATTAACGGCTTATCTGGGTAGTCTGCAGATTCAGGTCGACTTCAAGGTAGGTACAATCTTGTCCAAAAGGACTTTCAAGCCCTCAACGGTCGTTTGGGGAGGATAACAGGTCCCCGCGGCACAAAGGTTGATAGACGGCGTTTCCCCTTTCATATGTGCCATAAAAATCAGCCCGGGAAAGTAATATTGGCGGAAGATATCCATACTTTTCTGCAGAGAATCTGCGTGTAAGTCACCTACAACAGTCAGTTCGATGCCAGAGCTGAGCACCTCCTGCATCAGTTGTAAAGCCTCTCCAAAACTGGCTGGGTAATCTGCAGGCTTACTCCCAAGGCTAAGCAACCATGACTGTGCCAGGGTCTGCCACTCAGGGCGATCCACAATTTTACCCAGTCGTAAGAGCAATTGATGAGCCATGACATTTCCTGAGGGAATAACATTGTCCATCACTTCTTTGCGGCGGGCAATGAGCCGCTCCGCATCGGAAGCAGTCTGGAAGAAGCCTGGCGCGTTTGGGTCGCCGAAAAGCGCCAAAATCGAGAGCGCCAGGTCTTCTGCCAGGTTCAAATAATGGACCTCCAGAGTGGATTGGTGGAGTGCCAGGAAGCCCAAACCCAAAGAGGCAAAATCTTCCAGGAACCCACCAATGGGTTTGGAATCTGCCGCTGGAAGGGTGCGAAAGGCCCTCAGGTTGCCTTGCGCGTCCCGGGTAAGCAGCTGCTCTTCAAGGAATCCCGCACAGGAGATTGCGGCTTGCAGGTATCGATCATTATTGAGAACGAAAGCTGCCTCAGCCAAGGTTTGTAAGGCAAAGCCATTCCACTCCGCAATAATTTTCTCGTCCCGGTGAGGGGCTACACGGGTTGAGCGAATGGTATAGAGTTTTTGGAGGGCAGCTTGCCAGTTTTCTGGTTCAGCAAATTCTACAACCTGGTGCAGAATGTTCCACGGCTGGCCGATCTCATGGAAATTACCACTTGGGCTGGCTCCAAATGCTTTACTGAATGCCTCTGCTTCGCCTTCTCCTAAGATTTGCTCCAGCTCCTCAAAAGTCCAGGTATAAAACTTACCTTCCTGCCCTTCACTGTCAGCATCCAGCGCGCTATAAAAGCCCCCTTGATCTGAACGCAATTCATTCAATAAAAAATCAAGCGTGCGCTCAACAATTTGCCGATACTCCCATGTGCCAAAGACTTGCCAGGCATGCAGGTATGTGCTGGCCAGAAGAGCATTATCGTAAAGCATTTTCTCGAAATGCGGAACCAACCAGCTGCGGTCAGTGCTGTAGCGGTGAAAACCCCCGCCAACCTGATCGTTTATCCCGCCTCTGGCCATTTTTGTCAGGGTTAAGGCAAGAGTCTGCCTGTAAAAATTAGCAGTTGCCGAACCCTCCCGCAGGATACCTTGCTGAAGCATGAAATCCAGGGCACAGGGCTGCGGAAATTTGGGTGCATAACCAAAACCACCTTCACTCTGGTCAACTTGTTTTTGGAGATTAAGACGTGCATCTCTGAGGACCTCCGCAAAGTTGTTCTCAAGATTTTCCGTTCCATCTTCACGGGCATTCAAAGACGCCTTTACTTGCCTGCCTACGTCCAGCGCAGCCGTGCGCTGCTCCTGCCAGGCTTGGGCAACGGATGCCAGGATTTCGCTAAAAGCGGGTATTTGACCGCGGCGCTTGGATGGGAAATATGTGCCTCCAAAGAAAGGCTCGCCACTTGGGGCCAGAAAAAGGGTCATTGGCCAACCGCCGCTTCCGGTGAGACGCTGTAATGCTTCCATATACAAGGCATCCAGGTCTGGGCGTTCTTCACGGTCGACTTTGATATTGATAAAGTGGCGGTTCATCAAAGCTGCTATATCTGGGTCCTCAAAACTTTCATGCGCCATCACATGGCACCAGTGGCAGGCAGAATAGCCGATGCTGAGCAGGATGGCTTTATTCTGTGCTTTGGCTTCAGCAAGTGCTTCTGGACCCCAGGGGTACCAATCCACTGGATTATGGGCATGCTGGCGCAGGTAAGGGCTTGATGATTTGATCAGCCGATTGGAGTGCTCAGGAGCTTGCATTTTCAATTGCTTTTCTCAGGTTTATGCGCAGATTACTCAAGACCTGCTCGGCTGTTTCACTGCCATATCTGGTCTTGACCGCCTTATAAAGGTAACCCGGTACTGCCCCTGCATGGCTGGGCACATGAGCTATTGCCAATGCATGCGAGCACGCCCTGGCTGCATAAGTAGCTGCTTCAGAATCTGCTTCCCGGGCTGCTGCCAGGCATGGATGGGCAAATTTCCGAGCCTCCCACATACCTTGTTCTCCCCGCACCCAATGCCAACCTGCCTCAACGGCGGCACGGGGTCGCTGATCTCCCGGTTGCGCTTCTTCAAAGATTTTGAGCGCTAACTCAACCTCGGTTAATACCCAAACCGTCAGGGATTTATGATCCAAGGCTGCCATCAACGCCCGCAATTCAGTGTCCTGAGCTAGTCTGAGCAGATCGCTTTTAGTGCCTTGCATGGTTTACTATTCTTCACGAGAAGGAAAATCCAGCATGAAAATTTCCTGCCCACTCTTCTCTGCAACCTTCTTAAAACCTGCTTTCAAATATAACTCGCGGTTTCCATGATACTGGAGTTCCGGCACAGCGTTAGGCCTGGACGGCAATCCGATCACAGCGGTATAGCCTTCTGCTTTCGACGCTTCTATTGCTGCTTGCAGCAACCGGGAAGCAATGCCCCGATGGCGATAATCCGGGTGGATCATAAAACACACCACTACTGCAATTCGCCCTTCAGGCAGATAAGGATCCAAAAAACTCTTGAGCCGCAATAGTTTGGCGTGATGATTAGTGTGACACCAGCCTACAATGCGCTCTCCGTCACGGGCTAAGTAACCGCGAGTGTACCCCCTCGCAACATTGATAAGAGCCATTTCCCTGGCTTTCTCACCCCGGGTTTTATTCCATTGGTCATCTGAACCGTTGAGGTGGTAATACTGGCAATAGCAACCGCGCCAATGCTCAGCATGTTGAAAGTCCATGTGCTCAAAGAATTCCACAAAGTCAAGCGCGTCCCTTGGTTCCAGACTACGAATCTGGATATTCATGCAACCTCCTGTTTATCAACAGATAAAACAATTATAAGAACCTCTTGACCGGGGTCAAATCGATTCCACGTCTGCATCTGATTTGAGGATAAATAAGTGCATTAAGTAAAGCAGCCGAACTATTGAGTCCGGCTGCAAAGTTAAAAGGGAAGGGCTTACTGACAGGTGTTTTTCTTCAGAAAGGTCTCGATGCGCTGGAGAGCTTCTTCAATTTTTTCATACGAAGTGGCGTAGGAAGCCCGAGCAAAGCCAGCACCCGCGGCTCCGAAGGCTGTACCAGGCACCATCGCCACCCCGGCTTCCTTCAAAAGGCGGTCGCAAAATTCTTCATCACTAAGACCGCAATTAGATACTTTGGGAAAGGCGTAAAAGGCACCTTTGGGCTCAAAGGTATCCAGACCGAGCCGGTTAAAGCCTTTGACAATGAGTTTTCGGCGGCGGTCATACTCTGCAAGCATTTGCTGAACATAAGGTTCGCCCACCCGCAAAGCTTCGATCGCGGCATATTGACTGACCGTTGGCGCAGACATTACCGTGTATTGGTGAATACGCACAAGGCCTTGAAGGATGTGCGCAGGCGCGGCTACATAACCAATGCGCCAGCCGGTCATGGCGTAAGCTTTTGAAAAACCTCCCAGCAAGACTGAGCGCTCGCGCATATTCGGCAAAGAAGGAAAACAAATATGCTCCACACCATAAACCAGGCGGTCATAAATTTCATCAGAAATGACCAATAAATCGTGCTTTTCAGCAATCTCTGCTATACGCAGCAGGGTTTCCCTGCTGGCGACTGCACCTGTCGGATTGTTGGGATAACCAATAAAAATGGCTTTGGTCCGCGGGGTTATTGCCCGTTCGATGAGGTCTGGTTCCGGCTCAAAATTGTCTTTCATAAAGGTGGGAATTTCCACAGCTACACCGCCGGCCAGATCCACTTCTGCCTGGTAAGAGACGAAACAAGGATTTGGGATGATCACTTCATCGCCCGGGTCGAGAATGGCAGTAAAAATCAGGTATAAGGCTTCAGAAACACCAACCGACATCAATATTTCAGTAGCCGGGTCGTAATTTACGCCATAAAGTTTGTGAATTTGATCGGCAACGGCTTCGCGAAGTTTTATGAGGCCCTGGTTGGAGGTGTAATGTGTCTCCCCCATTTCAAGAGACTTGATGCCGGCCCGAATAATGGGTTCAGGCGTGGCAAAATCAGGTTCGCCGATACCCAGGGAAATGACATCCTTCATAGTGGCAACAATATCAAAAAACTTGCGGATCCCCGATGGTTTGAGTTGGGTGATCTTATCAGCTAGAAATTCCTTCATATTCTCCTACTTGTCCCTTGGTTAAGAATTCAACCAGGAATTATCGCCAACATTAAATTTACCGCTAACCCCATTGATAACCACGTCGTAACCCAGCAGTGAACCTTCGAGGTGGGCGTCTGTCACGTGCGCGCCAGGACTGACGATCGAATCCCGGATAATACTGCCCTGCACCACTACGCCCGCTCCTATGGAAGCATGCGGACCAATTACCGATGCGCTCACCCGAGCCTCAGGATGAATAAAAACGGGTGGAATGATAACAATATCATACGGGAGAGCGCTATTTTCCGAATTTGCGCGGCCATGTTCGAGCAGATAGCGGTTGGTATCCAGCAAAGCCTCTGATGTGCCTGCATCCAGCCAGACTTTAACCATTTCGGTGCGCATAAGGGCAATATGTTCAAGGTAGAGATTGATGGCATCTGCCAGGAAGTACTCGCCTTTAAGCTGGATTTTGCGCTCAACCTGTTCTTCAATAGCTTTAAGTAAAATTTCAGACTCTTTAAAGTAGTAGCATCCCACCACGACAAGATTGTTGTTTAGATCGGAGGGTTTTTCAATCAGGCGGATCACTTTGCCTTTGGAATCGACTTCGGCTACGCCAAAGCGGCGTGGGTCTGGAACCGCTTTCACCCAGGCCACAGCATCCGCCTTCTCATTTTCAAGGCAGGCAAATGAGTTCTCAATAAGCGTGTCTGAGAAAATCATCAGGATGGGACCATGCAGAAATTCGCGGGCACTCCAAAGCGCGTCGGATTGACCCTTCATTTCTGACTGGGTGACGTAGTGCACCACCTGCCTGGGATGGGTCTTTGTCATATGATCCTTAATCAATTCTTCCTGATTGGGGGAGAGGATAAAGACAAATTCAACTGTTTCCCGATTGGGTACAGTTTGAAACATGCTCAACATATGGTCGAGGACGGTGGCGCCAGCCATGGAAATCAGGGGCTTGGGGCGGCTCCAGGTAAGCGGCCGCAAACGGCTGCCCAGGCCGGCCATGGGAATAACAATGCGCAAACGTTCCGTCATCTTTTCCTCACTACTTTTCGATCATTGATTGCTCATATTATAATGCGTGGCCTCTCACAAGAAGGTTCAGGGCTCAAAAATACCCAATTGAGAGAAGCTGAAGGCACTTAATCCTTCGCCGGCGGTACTCAAAGCCAGACTAAAGCCACCGCCCTGGTTGGGTTTGGCGCTGAATCCGTATTGGAACTGCCCATTGGCAAAAATATCCACACGGTCAGCAATAGCCCAAATTCCAATCAGGTTGTTGGTCGGAGGTAACGGAGCCAGTTTGCGAACGCCAGTCCAGTCAAGCAGAAGCTTCGAACCGCTTTCCTGCAGATTCCGAAGGCGCATCTGACCCTGACAATTGAAATCAAGCACATAGGTGCCCAGGTTGCTGCCTTTCCAGAATGATAGGCTGTAATAGTCGTCTGGAGCGCAGGTGGAGAGCTCCACGTTGATCTGCAGAAAAAATTGGGCAGGCAGGATCAACTTGCTGTTAGCTTCAAAATTCAACTTTTGATTATCCGCCGCCATACTCAAGATGCCATCCTGAAGGAACATGCGGCCGCCCGTTGGGGCAAGCACATACCATTGGTCAGCGCGCAAAGGCTCTTCTATCAGAGCTTTTCCGGGTGCAGGGGGAGAACTTTCCATGGCCAGCGAATTTTGGCTTTCAGTGGTCATCGGTATTGGTGAAAATTCTGGGGTGGCAGTAGGCTGAAACCAATCCCGTGTCGCGGTAGGGGATTCGATTGGAATCGTGGGGGTGGGTAGGCTTGCTTGAATGTTGGATTGTTGACAGGCAGCCAAAATTAAAGATAGGGAAAAGAAACACAACCGCCAAATTTTCATATTTAGAATATTACTTGAATTCTGTAAAACTAAGCCATAAGGCGGCCTGAACGGCATAAAATGCGCAATGGCAGGGCTGGTATAATGCCGGCATGCTAAAAAGAGCCCTGTGTGCTCTCCTTTTGACTGCACTTTTGGCAGCCTGTGCTCCCAACCCAACTCAGTTGCTTCTGCCTTCGGCTACCCTTTTGCCGCCAAGCCAAACCC
>WOZB01000165.1 GCA_011620445.1 Anaerolineaceae bacterium
GTGCCAATAACCGAGAGCGCATCATCTTCGGGATAGGGGGGTGAGGTGCGGCGGGCGTAATTGGCATCGCCGCCGTAGGTGGCGGTGAGCTTTTTGTTGGCGCTGCTGGTGTTCAACTGGATGACGCAGCTGGTTTTGGGCAGTTCGGCTTCGCAGGTATCAAAGCCATCGGTCACCACCACCTTACCGCTTACTTCGGGCAGTTTGGCGGCAATCACGTCTGTCACGGGTTTACCATCAACCATGGGTACAACCGAGAAGTAGACCTGCATGGTATCGCCGCGCATAATGGCGGTGGTTGGAATCGTGGAATTGATCAGAACCTGGGTCGCCATCAGGTCGGGTTTGACCTTGACTTCAAGAATGGATGAAGTGGTGGCCTCCTTGTTATAAGCGGTCAAAACATAGTTGGTTGTCGTCTTTACGGTTGTTGATTTAAACCCCTGGGCGGGCAATGCGCCAGCGACGACTCCCTTGGAATCGGTGATTTCGATTTTGTCGGTAGTTCCGGAGACCGACCATGAGAATTCGGTAGTGCCTTCGCCTACCATTTCGTTCGGGGCAGCCTTAAAGAAGCTGATGGCCGGGGGTTCGGGCGGTGCGCCGGGCGGCAGCACGCCAACCGGCAGCAGGCGAATCTCACTCAGATCGCGGTTTGCTACCGACATGACGAATTCCATGGACTCTTTGGGATAAAAGGTCAGTTCACCTACAAGAGGTAGCGGCTCTTCAAATGGGGCAATCATCACGCTCTCAACGCCGATACCGGAAACCTTCCAGCGGATGGTCACCGGGTCGCCCAGGGTGATGGTGGTTTTGGAGAGCGAGAACTCTTCGATCTCGATGGATGGCTCGCGGGCCTGCAAAAATTCGCTGCGCACCAGGCTTCCGGCGTTATTTTTAGCCTCGAGCACAACCAGGGTATCCCTGGCAAGCGTGATCGGTAATTCCCCGTTGAAATTCTCAGCGTCAAGAATGGTGGTGACGCCATCGACGGTCATGTATGCCAAATCGGCATTGCCGATGGACCATTTGGCATTGACGATGTCACCAATGTAAGCCTCATTTTTATCCACCGAGAAAGTAGTGATGGCGGGTGGGGCAGGTATTGTAAGCACAGTTACAGGGGCACTGCGCAAATCGGGCATGCGCAGTGTTCTCGACAGCCAGTTGGAGGCCACCAGGGTGTAAGTGGAAGCCACGCTGGTGGGCATGGTGCTTACCTGGCTCTGTGTACCCTCGATGGGGTCTGGGATGCCTTCGATTATCAGATCGCGGGTGAAGGACGAGACCTTCCAGCGCAGGGTGACGGCCTGGCCTTTTTCCACGATGTCCTTGACGGCATAGAATTCGATGATGCGCGGCCGCATCAGGAAGAAAACTGCCACTGCTGCCACCGCGACGATGAGCAGCGCTGAAAAGAAGCCCAAGAGCGGTTGGCTGGTAAAGCTGCCCGAAACCAGTTGGCCGCCGCTTTCCTGTTCGGCCTGGCGGGCGTGCACATTGTAGTGGTACTGCCTGCCGCGCAAGCGGAAGATGTGCCGGCGGATAGGGTTGATGACCAGGGGCACGGTTTTGGTTTCTCCTGCGCCTACCTTCACCTCAGACTGGCGTGCCAGGCGGGTCTGGTCTGGTTGGGGGAACTCAAAGAGCAGGCTGTTCTCGTCATCCGCGGCTGAAACCTGGTAAATCTCGGAGCTGTTGCCCAGGTTGCTGATGGGGAAGGCGACCGCGCCTGTGCGTTTGTTGTACGAAGCCGAGCGCTGCCTGGGGTCCAGGTTGCCCAGGGTGTACTCGTAGTAAGGGTTGAGCACGAAGGTGCTGTCGGCCTGGCCAAGATGGTCGGGGTAGTTGGGGGAAGAAACGCTGAACTGGATGGGGTAGCTGGCAGCGGTACTGGCAGGGTCGCGCGGGGCCATGATGTGGATTTCGGTTTCAGCCCGTCCGCTTTCATACAAATTGAGTTTGCGGGGAGAGATGCTTACCCACTCTTGCGGCACACCATCCACGTGTACGTCGAAAGAGGCCACGATAGGGCCGGCGTTGATGACTGAAAGGCGGTAAACCGCAGGCACTTCCACATCCACCTGCTGGTTGTTCTCGATTAGAGTGACCAGGATGATGTCGTCTTTGAGCGCGGGCGGGAACTGCCTGGGCGCGCTTGCTTTTTCAAGCCCAGAAAGCGGAACAGGCAGGGCGGGTTCAGGCAATGGCTCTTCGGGCAAGGCCGGCAGCACTTCATAGGCTTGGAGGGGTTCATTCTGGAAGCGGGGCGGAGTAATCTCGATTTCACCTGATTCCGCTCCCGCCGAATTGAGACTGACATGGAACGAAAAACCGTTGAACTGCACTTGATTCAGATCTTTGACTTCGATGGGGTCGTTGCCCGCGATTGTGACCCCATTGAGCCGGATGTTTGATTCTGGGCTGAGGGAAATGATCTGATAAGGTTTCTTGCGATGATCGAGAATCAAATGAAAAGGCTGCACCCGCGGATCGTCAATCACGATATCGTTCGCTGGATGAGAACCGATGTTGGTAATGCCTTTCTGCAGGTTCAGACGGAACGTTGTTGCGTGGGTCGAGGTTGATGTTTCCATATAATCCTTCAATCTTGCCTTATTTCCAGAATTGACCTAACCACTTGAGGCCTGTCCAGGCCCACCAGGCATTCGCGGCAATCACGAATGCCCCAAGCAGGACGGAGAAAATGGCAAAGAAGGGCGAGAGCCCATTGATCTTGATGACTGTACTGGCTGTTTCCCTTTTTGGCAGCGTCAAGTCTGGCAGAGGTTCCTCCAGCCAGGGGATAACATTAACGGCGCAGTCGTAGTGCTGCTTGCCGTAACGGCGCAGAGGTTTGCCGGTAAGGGTCACCTGCAACTCGGCACGCGGCGCAAGGGGCGGCGTGACGGCAAAGATTTCCATTGGCTCAGGTGCTGACTGGGCGTTGTTGCGCTTAGTGCTGCCTCTTTCAACTTTCTGAGTGGCAGCCACATAGGGTCGGGCTGCAGTGCCAGCCTGGACTGCTTTAGCAGAAGCTTGGGCAGTACCTTCCGGATTGGGGGCAACGGGCTTTCCGGCAAGCTGGCCCGCCTGTCCTTGCAGGTTCTTCAGCGCTTTGGCCTTTTGCTCGGGTGCCTGCATGGCCGCCCCGGCAGTTTGGGCTTTGGCCTGCACCGCTGTGGATTGTTCTTTGAATTTCGCGCCAGCCTCACCGGGTAATAACCCGCCGAAAGTGCCCAGAACGGTTGAAAACAGCTTCACTTTGGCAAGTCCTTTTTCGGCTTTTTCCTTGCCTTTTTTGGCTGCGGCCTTCACGTCGCCTGTTTGAGGCGCGGCCATCTGCGGCATCTGCCGGGTGGCAGTGGCGGAAGACTGGGCGGCTGCCATGGGTGAGTTTGCGCTTTCAGGCTGGCGGCTGATATAACTGGGTTGCCATAGCGGCACCTGAATTAGTGGCAAGGGCTGGCCTTGGTGGCTCAGTGAGAGCTCGAGCCCGGGCTGGAATGAGAAGGTCTGCAAGCGGAAGCGCAGGTCCAGGTTGCCGTTATTGCGCAGGCGCAAAGTCTGCTGTTGGCTCTGATCCTGCCAGCGAATGGCTCTGATGCGTTTGAGCAAAGCAATGATGATGAGCAGGCAAACAATCACTACAATAGCTGCCATAATGCCCAGCACCAGGCTCTGAAAGCGTGGAGGAATAAGGTTCAGGAAAGCGGTCATCCAGCGGTTAATCATTGGGCTTCCTCGCTTTCGGGGCTGCCCTCAGCAGCCTCCACCAACGTGGGGTCATCGCGCAAAATCCTGACGTTCTTCAAATTCGGGGCGGCTTTGCTTGCCTTACGGATTGGACGAGGCGCAGCTGCAGCCTGCAAATCGGCTTCCTGGGGCTGCAAAGGCGGTTCTTGAGGCGCAAACGCTGCCGTCTCCTCTGAGACGACACGCCCAATTTCATCCTGGGTGGGCAGCTCAAAAGTGTTGTTGGAAGCCCCAAACGGAGCAGCCGCAACCGGCTTTTCGATTGGAGGCACAGTGTAAACGCGCGGCCGTTGAGGGCTGGAATCAAATTGGGGCTCAGGGGGTGCACACAACTCACCAAAGCCGGCCTGGAAGGCAGCCAGTGGCTTGACATTTAGGGTAAAGGGGATGGCGACCGATTCCAGCACAAAGGCATGGGGAGCCGCTGCTCTGAGGGTAGCCTGGCAGGCACCCATCAGCGGCTGTGAGCCGCGGTGGAAGAAGCGCACGGATAGCGTTTCGCTGCCCCCGGCATGCAGGAGGGGTGCAGGTTCAATGTAGTAGCACTCGCGGGGCAGGCCTTCAATGCCGAGATCCAGCTGCAGATGCACCTGCTGACTGAAATTAGTGAGCCGAATCTCACCGTCCAGGCTGGCTTCCGGGCACAGGTCAAGTGCCGGCAGCAGCAATTCAACACCCAGATGTTCCGAACGTTGTGCCAGGCGGAAGCCCTGGCCAGTGAGCGAAAAGGCTAACAGATACGAGCCGATGGTCAGTTGATCACCTTCAACCAGCTCGGTGCTTTGCTGGGGAAGGATGGGGTTGCTGCGCAGGCTGTTCAGATTGAACCTGGGAATAATGTTGTGCCTTAGATTGATGGCCTTGATGCGGGTGGGCGACTGCCCTTCACAAATGAGCTGCAAAGAGACAGGCGAGGTGATGAGTTCAGGTGCGGCGGGTAGAAGAATGTCGCTGACCGGGTCGTTCCCAATCAGGATAATGGCTTTTTCAAGGGCAAAGACCCTGCTCCAACCGGCTTTATCAGTTACTTTTATACTTCCAAAATAGCTCATCCTCGCAACCCCGATTCTGATGCTTCTGCCTTAACCAAGTTGGTCTTCCAAATAAACCATAAGGTTATGCCCAAATTCCATTGCCGAACGTATGACCTCACGGGAGGGCGTGCCCTCGGCGCAATCGCCAAACCACAAGCGGCCGTAGTTGAACGAACTCACTACCACGCCGTCTTTGGCCTGTAATTCGCCTTCCTTAGCAAAGCCGGCGGGCGCTTCGGCAAAATGCCAGGGCTTTGAAAGCAGTGCGTGTTCCTTACGCACCGGCTTCAGGTTGATTTTGAGCTGATCACAGAGCTTCTGGATGGAATCAGAGGCCGCCTTGTCGCAATTTTCGATGAAGAGCAGGCCGTCCTGGTCAAGGAAAGCCTTAAGCGTGCTGATTTGGGCTTCGTCCCAGGCAAGTTCTCCTTCAGCAACCAGATAAAGCAGACCGTAGCTCAACACGGATTTATCCAGTTTCAGGTTATCTTCAACTATCAGCGACCAGGCTGAATGCTCCTGCAGTTCTTCAGCCATCGCGCTCAGGCCGCGGCCGTTGGTTTTGTTTTTGACCTTTCCCAGATAAATTACCCCGGCACTGAGTTTGTGCAGTTCCTTCACCGGCACCTGCAAACGATAGCGCAGGTCAATTTCGTTGCGCTGGGGCTGCAGAGGGTCGGCTGCGTTGCCAATGGGGGCGTTCCGCGTGGCACGGGTGAGGCGGGCAAGCTCAATTTGCGTCTGGGTGGGTAGGCTGGCGCGCGCGGTAATGACGAAATCCTGTTCCAGGTAGCGCGGGGCTTCCTCGCTGGCAGCTTTACCGCCGCGTTCTTTTTCGCGGTAGCTGATGGTCAGGTA
The DNA here is from genome assembly GCA_011620445.1 of Anaerolineaceae bacterium. Lineage (GTDB taxonomy): Bacteria > Chloroflexota > Anaerolineae > Anaerolineales > Anaerolineaceae > Mesolinea. Next base: position 5,652 of record WOZB01000165.1, read on the forward strand.
GAGCGTTCCAGTAGCGGCGTCGCCAAAATCGTAGGCTACCGGCTCAGCCAGCACAAGCATGCGTCCAAGCGGGTCCACAGCTGCACCAGGCATGATGTAGACTATGTTATCGGCCGGATCGCTGGCTATTACATCGAGGCCGTCCAAAATTCCCACGCCGTGAAAGAAACGATTATGAAATTGCAGGGCTTGAGTATGGTAGCTATGAGCTTCTTCCCAGACTTCAGCGGTGATCTCCATGCCGTCAAAGGGCTTGATTCTCCTGGAGGGGAAAATTGCATATCCGTTTTCATCAGTCATTTCGTCCGGTTCCTTTCAGTTAATTCTTAACGGCTCATTGCGGCTTCGTTGATAAAATGCAAGCTCAAATCACAGGCAGTATGGGCGGGTTTCTGGGTATTAATCAAACTCACGACCATCTGACGGTAAAGGGCTTCTGCCCTGTCGGGCGGCAGGTTTTTGAACTCGGTTGAAAGTTGGGCCGGTACCGTCAGATCCACCGAGAAGGTGTGCGGCAGGTTGCGCTTGCCCAGCGCGATGGTGTGCCCCAGGCGGGCTTGTTTGCCCAGTTTCATGTTGCGGGTTTTGTGTTCGGTGATTTCTGCTTTTCCACCGGTGTAAATTTCGAGGAACTCCTTGAGGGCGTCCTTCGTGCCCCTGGCTTGGTAAAGCTGCAGAGCTTTGCGCAGCAAAACACGCTTGCGCTCATCCGTGATGGGGACGTCCCAGGAGATGCCAATCCACGCGGCCAGCCAGGGCAGAAACTCTGCGGGGGTCAGGTCGGGGTCAAAATAGTTGTCGATGCCGTTCACCTGAGCACTCACCGGTTCCAGGAAGCTTTCAAAAAGCATCAGCAAGCGACCTGTAAAATCATTGACGCGGAAGATTTCGGGCAGGAAGTTCATGTAAGCGCTTTGGGCAGAGACTAATATCTCCACACCGCGCTGTTCAATCATCTCTCCACTGGCTGTCATGAAGCTAAAGAGGCAATTGAATTTCTGGTCCTGCAGCACTGGCAGTGCTGTCAGACCTAACTCGAGCATCAGCAGCTGAGCGGAGGATGCTTTGCTGAGTTCCCAGCGCAGGAATTGCCCTTCAGAGTTTTTGCTAAGCCCAGCCGCGGCAATCGCATCAGGGGCATTGAACTGGTAGTCATTCACGGCCAGACCGGTCGGGATGAAAGCTTCCAAGCGATCGCCTTCGTTGGCCTGGCTAAGGTCCAACCGTGCCTTCAGGTTTACCAATTCACCCTGATAGCGGCGGTAATAATCGGCAACTGCTGAAAGTGCTTCCTGAGCTAAAAGCACGCTGTCGCTCTCCATGGTCTTTTTCTGCTTCACATTTCACCAAGCCCTTCAAGCGACCTTCCCTCAGCATCAACCAGCATAATATGATGATTGAGTGAACATACCAGCGTGTTCTCAGGGATGACCAGGCGCTTGCTCTCAAGTTTCTCGGTTTCCTCCAGGTCGCCTTCCGTATTTTCTGAGCGTGGGTGCACTGGCCGGGTGAAAATCTCCACATCCATCACGTACTTCACGCCGGGCACCCGCTGGACGAGGGCATAAATCTCAGCCGAGAAGAGGTCTTTGCCCAGTTCCCAACCGTGCCAACTGGCATCCAACAGCGGGAATTCAGCTTCCCGCTCTGGGAAGGGTATTAGCGGGTTGAGGAAGTTTTGCAGGTACTCTTTCACCCGCAGGGCTACAATTTCAGGGTTGCTGAAATCATCAGCCACAATCTTGACATCCGCCCTGACGCCCAGATAGGCCGGTTCGTGCACCGAAACGTGCGTGGTGAGCAGGCGGTACTTATCCAGGTGCAGGGTAAGATTATGCACCAGGTCCTGGTCTACATGCAGGTGGGTAAGGTCGCCATGCTTCAGATCCGCGGCAACCGCGGGCACAATCAGAACACGCACCACCCCCAGTTCCGATGGGTCGCTTTGCAGGGTGGGGACCAGACAATGCGCCCTGGCGATGTTGCGGCTGAAGTCCAGACTGATTTGCTCAAAATCTTGCGCAGTGACAGCCCGCTTTTGGGCCTGCAGCTCGCGCTGCGCCCGCAGTTTGACTTCTTCAAGGTCTTCTTCATCCCTGCCGCCGGAAGCGCGGGTGAGGTTGGTAACCCGGGAAACGTAGGCGATGGATGAGGTCATGTTCTGCAGGGTGTTGACTGGCAGATTGCCCCTGACGCCGCCGCCGTAGCGGTAGCTGCTGAAGTACATGTCGCGGCCATTCTCGGGCACGCGTCCGTAGAACCGCACTGAACCATCCGGTTGTCGTACCGACTGGCCCAACCGTACGGTGCCGGTGGCTTCATCCAGGGTGAAGTGCCGGTCAAAGACCCCCGAGCCTGCAAAGGAACTCACATGCTTCCAGGGAACCAAAACGTATTCGCCGTTGCGGAACTCCTCCACTAGCAAAGTTTCGTCACTTGCCAGCTCAAGCACCGGAGCGTGCAAGAGGGTGAACTCCTGCCCGGCATCGCCGCTGCTCTTGCCCAAGTATTCCTGCTGGATGACCTGGGCGTGGCTGGCAACCGTGGTGCCGCCAAGGCTGAAGGTTTCAATGTTCAGAATCCGGGGTGATTCGGTGTACATGCCCTGCGAAGGCTGGCGTTGCTCAATGCGGCAGCGCAGCCAGAAGGCATTGCGGCCGTGGTAAGTGGTGGCGGCTGCGTCCAGCGGCAAGTAAAGCACCAGGCTGCCGGAGGGGTTGTTAAGGCCGCCGGTGGTGTTTTTCTCTCCCTGGAAGCGGCTGGGGGTCAGCTCTTGCCAGGTACCATCAGCCATGGAGCATTCCCAAACCCAGGGTGGATCTTCACGGCGGATACCAACAGCTTCGGTTGGCTCGGTATTGAAGCTCAGGCGCAGAATATGCCCGCTGAGGTCGGCATCGGGGTCAAAACCAAGCAGGAAGGTATCCCCCTGGCGTGGCTGCGTTTCATTGAAGGGCTGGAAGACCTCCAGGCCGAGTTTAGGGAGGTAATTCCGGGTGACGTTATCAGCTTTAAGCAGGTATAGTAATTTCGGGGGCAGGATGTGCAGATCCTGCGAAGTGGAAAAGTAAATTTCTTCATCGCCCTCACTGACGGATTTGACTTCGAGCCCCTTGGGGATGAGCACTTCCATTTCATCTTCCGGGTTGATGGGCAGGGGGGCTGAGAGCCAGAAAGTTAGCTCAGTTCGAGCGCTGCTGGCCGGCAGG
>WOZB01000245.1 GCA_011620445.1 Anaerolineaceae bacterium
CAATTTTGTCGCCTGTTTCAGTTTATAATTGCAAATCTGCAAACCCTTACTTGAGGAGTTATTGATGACTTTAACTGGTAACCAGATCCGCCAATCTTTCCTTGATTTTTTTGCCGCCCGCGGGCACACCATTGTGCCAAGCGCTTCCCTTGTGCCTGGCGGCGATAGCACCCTGCTCTTTACCAATGCCGGTATGGTGCAATTCAAGGATGTTTTCCTGGGTTTGGAGACCCGCCCTTACTCTCGGGCGGTCGACTCGCAAAAGTGCCTGCGTGTTTCGGGTAAACACAACGATCTGGATACCGTCGGTCGGGATAACACTCACCACACATTTTTCGAGATGCTCGGCAACTGGTCATTTGGTGATTATTACAAGGACGAAGCCATTGCCTGGAGCTGGGAGCTGCTCACCAAGGTCTGGGGTCTGGATCAAACACGGCTATACGCAACCATCTTCGAGGACGAGCAAGGCGTACTGCCTCGAGACAACGAAGCCGCCGAAGCCTGGCTGCGTCAGCCGGGCTTTGACCCCAGCCATTTGGTGACCGGTGGCCGCCACGACAACCTTTGGGAAATGGCTGATACCGGCCCCTGTGGACCTTGCTCGGAAATTCATTACGACTTCGGCCCTGAAGCCTGTGACATGAAAGACGTCCCGGGCCACATCTGCCAGGTAAATGGCGACTGCACGCGCATCGTGGAAATTTGGAACGATGTTTTTATTCAATATAACCGCGTCTCGCCCACAGAATTTCTGCCTCTACCCAAAAAACACGTAGATACAGGCATGGGTTTTGAACGGGTTGTTTCCATCATCCAGGGCGTTAAAGGCAACTATGAAACCGACCTGCTAAAGCCATTGCTGGATGAAACGCAACGCATTGCTGTGCAAAGCGACGCGCAGCGTCAAGCCAACCTGACTGCTTACCGCGTGATTGCTGACCACACCCGGGCGGCTTGCTTTTTGATGGCGGATGGGGTCATCCCTGGGAACATCGGCCGCAATTACGTTTGCCGTATGATTATTCGCCGGGCGGCGCGTTTTGCGCGCAAGATCGGCCTGGAAACCCCCTTCATGGCCAAAGTAGCTGCCGTGGTTATCGCCAACTATGGCGAGGCTTACCCTGAACTGAAACGCAATGAAAAACTGATTGGCGAAAACTTCACCCGCGAAGAGCAGCGTTTTGCTGAAACCCTGGATGCCGGCAGCCTGGAGCTCAATCGCCTGATTGAGGCATTGAAAGCAGATGGTCAAGATACACTCTCTGGAGCAGATGCCTTCAATCTTTATGCCACGCTGGGCTTCCCGCTGGAAATCAGTCGCGATATCCTGGCAGAACAAGCTCTAAAAGTGGACGAGAAGGGCTTTTTTGATGCCATGGAAGAGCACCGTGTAGCCTCTGGCAAGGGGCAGGCTTTTGGTGAAGCTGCAAATCAGAACCATGAAGTTTACGCCCGGGTAGCTGCAGAGTTAATTGCCAACGGCGCTTTAGCTGCCAGCGGTGTCAACAATGACCCCTATAACCAAACCAGCCTCAATACCAGGTTGCTAGCCATCTTTCACGATGGTTATGCCGTCGAAGACGCCCAAGTTGGAGATAACGTTGAGCTGCTGCTCAAAGATACGCCCTTCTACATTGAATCAGGCGGCCAGGTGACCGATACAGGCAAAATTGTTTCAGACCCTGAAGGAATCTGGGAAGTGCAAATCAACAACACTTCAAAACCGGCAGCCGGGGTCATCTTGCATCACGGCAAGGTGATTAGCGGTCAACCCCACGCGGGTGATAGCGCCCTCGCCCAGGTAAACTTCCACCGGCGGCAGAACATCAAGCGCAACCATACCGGCACGCATTTACTGCAGGCTATGATCCGCAAAGTGCTCGGGAACGACGCGCACCAGGCCGGGTCCGCGGTGGACGAAGAACGTCTGCGTTTCGATTTCAATTACCCGCAAGCACTCTCCAGGAGCCAATTATTAGCAATTGAAGCGGGCGTCAACCGCATGATCCTGGGGGACTACCCGGTGATCAAACGCATCGAATCGCTGGAGGCTGCCCGGGAAAAAGGCGCCATGGCTCTCTTTGGTGAAAAATATGGCGATACCGTACGCACCATCCAGGTGGGAGAGCCCGCGTTGTCTTATGAGCTTTGCGGCGGCACGCATGTAGACAATTCCGCAGAAATTGGTTCTTTCTTCATTACGGGAGAGATGAGCGTCTCAGCTGGTATGCGGCGTATTGAAGCAGTTACGGGTGAAGGGGCTTATGCATTTGCCCGCGAAAAATTAACCTTGATGAATGAGACCGCCAGAGCATTGAACACAAGCCCTGCGGAAGTTCCACAGCGCTTGGAAAGCCTGCAGAGCAGTCTGAAAGACAAGGAAAAAGAAATCTTGCTGCTGCAGTCCAGGCTTGCCCAAGCTGCCTTCAGTGCTAAGATGGACGCCCTTCAGGAAGTGAACGGTGTCAAATTCTTGACCGCTGTACTACCTGAAACCAGCCCCAATGCCCTGCGCGAACTGGTTGACCAATTCCGCCAGAAACATCCCGGCGCGGTCGTCGCTTTGGCTAGTGCAACGGACGGCAAACCCGCCCTGATTGCCGCGGTTCCCCCGGATTTGATCGCCCGCGGCCTGAGCGCTGGGGAGCTCATCAGACAACTGGCAGCCGTGATTGGCGGCGGCGGCGGCGGCCGGCCAGACCTGGCGCAGGCTGGTGGTAAAGACTCCAGCAAACTTAACGAAGCCTTGGCCCTGGTGCAAAAATACATTGAGGACCACTTAACCTGATGAGCAGCGAAATCACCCCTTTGCGGCAGCAGTATCTTGACGTCAAGAAACAATATCCTGACGCAATTGTTTTCTTCCGCCTCGGTGATTTTTACGAGACTTTTGATGAGGATGCCAAAATTACATCCTCCGTATTGGACTTGGTACTCACCTCCCGCCCGGTCTCAAAGGGCATGCGTGTGCCCATGGCCGGCATCCCCTACCACGCCGTGGATAACTACCTCGGCCGGCTGATTGCCAAGGGCTACCATGTGGCTATTTGTGAACAGACAGACACGCAAGCGGATAGCAGCGGCCTCTTCCCACGCAATGTGGTACGCGTAATAACGCCCGGGACGGTGGTGGAACCCAGCCTGCTTTCAGCAGGAGAGAATAACTATCTGGCTTGTTTCTGCATTCAGGAAAGCAAGGCAGGCCTGGCTTATGTGGATGTGAGTACAGGTGATTTTGCTGCCACGGAGATTGAGCACGAACCTATCCTGGATGCTGTCAGAGCAGAACTTTTACGTCTGAACCCCTCTGAGGTTTTGATTTCCGATGCTTACGCGCAGGCACCTAACTTCGTCAACAATCCGACCAAGATCCCCAACTGGTATTTTGAACCCGGGCGCGCCCAGAGCTTGATTCAAAAAACCTTTGGGGTAAGCAGCCTGGCCGGGCTGGGGCTTAAGGATCTTTCGCTGGCTGCCAGGGCTGTTGGCGCGCTTCTCAAGTACTTGCATGAAACCCAAAAGGGCGACATGAGCACAATCACCCGCCTAAGCACTTACTCCCTGGCTGATTTCATGGTTCTGGATGCTGAAACCCGGCGCAACCTGGAACTGACGGAGACCTTGCTGGAAGGTAAAACGGAAGGCTCCCTTCTGGGCATTTTGGACCGCACCAACACCTCCATGGGCAAACGCCTTCTGAAAAGTTGGGTGAATAAACCTTTGCTTTCACTTACTGAAATCCAACAGCGTCTGGACCAGGTGGATGGCTTTTACAAAGACGGCATTCTACGCCAGAATCTGAGCGATTTGCTGGGCGACCTGCATGATCTGGAACGTTTGATGAACCGCGTTGCCAGTGGAATCGTGCGCCCTCCTGAGCTGGTTGCTTTACGGGACGATTTTGCCATTCTCCCTAAAATCAAAGAACTTTTACCGGATGGATTGGGCGAGGGAATCGAAAACTTCGAGGCAGAAAGGCAATTGCTGGAGACCGCCATCGCGGATGATCCGCCCGCCACCACCAACTCAATCGGTATGATCAAGCCCGGCTTCTCGAGAGAGCTGGACGAATTGATTGAGTCCTCCCGCCATGCCAGGGAATGGATTGCCGGGCTGGAATCCAAGGAACGCGAACGCACAGGTATCAAAACGCTGCGGGTGGGCTATAACAAGGTTTTTGGTTACTACATCGAGATCAGCCGCGGGGCGGCTGACCGGGCCCCGGACAATTACATCCGCAAACAGACTTTGGTCAATGGCGAACGCTACGTCACACCAGAGCTCAAAGAGTACGAGTCGCTGGTGCTGAATGCTGAAACCCAAATTCATGAAGTGGAATTGAAGGTCTACCGCGGCCTAATTGAGCAACTCAAAATCTCGGGAAACAGAATTCTTGAATCCGCGAGAGCTATTGCCCAGTTGGATTGCATTCTTTCGCTTGCAACTGTGGCGGCCCTGAACCGCTATACACGCCCGGTCGTAAAAGCTGAAAAAGGACTCAAGATCATGGGCGGCAGGCACCCAGTGGTTGAGCAGCTGCGCCAGGAAGAACGCTTTATCTCCAATGATGTAGTTTTTGAGCCGGGTGAACTGGTGCGCATCATTACCGGGCCCAACATGAGCGGTAAATCCACTTATTTACGGCAGGTGGTGCTGATTGTGCTGATGGCGCAAATTGGCAGCTTTGTGCCGGCAGACAGTGCCGAAATTGGCCTGGTGGACCGAATTTACACGCGCATCGGCGCGCATGACGCCATCCATCAGGGGCAATCTACTTTCATGGTCGAAATGATTGAAACTGCCAATATCTTGAACAATGCTACAGGTCGCAGCCTGCTGATCCTGGATGAAATTGGCCGGGGCACGAGCACCTATGACGGCTTGTCGATTGCCTGGGCAATTGTAGAATACCTGCACACCAACCCGAAGCTGAAGCCTTTCACGCTTTTTGCCACCCATTTCCACGAGCTCACCCAACTGGCCGACCTGCTGCCAGGTGTGCGCAACTACAATGTGGCGGTCACGGAGGCCGGTGGTAAGGTGGTCTTTTTGCACAAGATTGTGCCTGGAGGCACGGATCAATCCTATGGCATCCATGTAGCCCAACTGGCGGGTTTGCCAGCACCGGTAATTCAACGGGCGAACGAGATGTTGAAGCAGCTGGAATTAAGTTCCGGTACAACTTTGCAGAAGCAGGCATTAGTAGATGACCAATTGCGGCTCTTCCCCGAAAACAATCCGTTGATCGATGCCTTTAAGAAAACGGATTTAAATGCCCTATCACCTATCCAGGCCTTGAATTTGCTCTATGAATGGAAGCACAAGTTCTTTCCAGAAGGAGATTGAGACTTGCCGTCTCAATTGATAGATTTTCAGTGATAATTAAAAAGTCATACTGACGCGTAAGGCTTTCAGCCTTCCCCCCAAGGATATTAAGGCGCGATCAGGAATAGCGATATTTGTCATCCAGAACTGGGTAATGAGGGATTTGTGGTTAATCTCTGCGAACAAAAATTCCTCGCCTTGCCCGGAATGACAATCTAGAGAATTTTCAAGTCAAAAAAAGATATTCACAGGGTCAGCGAATTATTAGGAGGAGCCCAGCCAATCCGGTTGGCCGTTAAGGAAACTTTGGCCGTCCATCGGCTTTTTGCCTTCCGGCTGTACCTTATCCAGCACCAGCAAGCTATCGGCGGTTCCTAGAGCTGGCAGCCCATTAACCACAAATCGACCGTTTGGGTTTACATCATAAGAATCGTGCACGTGGGCTTTCAAAACTTTCAATTTACCTTTGGGCAGCATTACAAAAGAACCTGGCCAGGGGTACATGGCATCCACGCGCCGTGCAAGCACTTCTGCTGGGCGGGTCAGGTCTAGAAATCCATCTTCTTTAGTCAGCTTCGGAGCGTAAGTGGCTCCGGCTTCCGGTTGCGGCAGTGGACTGAGCTTACCATTCAAGTAGCTGGGCAAAATTTCCATCAGGGAGGTGGCGCCGAGAAAAGCCAGCTGGTCTGAGAGCTCGCCGGCATTGGTTCCTGGGCGGATAGGTACCTCGCGTTGGCTGAGAATGGGGCCTGTGTCCAAGCCGGCATCCATGAGCATGATGGTTACGCCAGTTTTCACATCTCCGGCAGCAATGGCTGCCTGGATTGGGGATGCGCCGCGCCAACGCGGCAGCAGCGAGGCATGTACATTCAGGCAACCATGGGGCGGGAGGTTGAGAATGCTCTTTGGCACAATTTCGCCAAAAGCAGCCACAACAATAAAATCTGGCTGCCAGGCAGAAATCTGGTTAAACGCTTCTGCCGTTTTCAGGCTAACCGGTTGATAAATGGGCAGGTTGAGGGAAGTAGCCAGTTCTTTGATTGCTGAAGGCTGTAGCTTCTGGCCGCGGCCGGCTGGCCGATCGGGCTGGGTAACCACACCTGCCACTTCGTACTGCTCGTGTAGTGCCTCCAAAATAGGCAACGCAAAGCCGGGTGAACCCATAAAAACCAGCCGTCGGAACATGGCAAGATTTTATCATAAGGCCCTCGATGAAAGCATTTAATTTCTCAGCATGGTAGATACCCAAGACCGGAGGTTATACAAAAAGAGAATCCTCTAAGCATTATTTGGATCGATTGCGCGCAAACAAGCTCTTAACTCAGCCTTTATCAGTAAATCTAAGGCTTTCTGGTCGTTTTTTCCCCGGCTTTGCTACTTTTTGGGCTGGTATTTCAGTTATAATATTTTTTGAATACTCAATCATCCGTTCTTTAATACTGGAGGATATATGTCAGAACAACCTGTAACGCAGGTTCCTCAAGAACCAGAACAGCCGCAACCTCAAAACATCCCACCTTATGTACCGCCTGCCGATATCCCTCAAGCAGAACAGCCTGCTTACCAGCAAGCCCAATACGTACCCCCAACCCAAAGTTACTCCGACCCCAACCTGACCCCGGATGACAAAACTTGGGGAGGTTTGTCCTACATACCGATTGTTGGCCTGGTAGTACTCTTCATCCAGGATAAGGCCAAGAGACCCTTTATCAAAAAACAAGCTGTCCAAAGTGTAGCTCTATCCGTTGTAGTCTTCCTGGCTACCTTGGTAGTAGGTTGGATTCCGATTATTGGATTGATAATTAATTTCCTGGTATGGCTCGGTTTCGGCATCTATATGCTTATAAATTTGATTAAGGCACTCAATGGCAAAGATGTTAACATGCCGGTTATTACTGAGTTCGTCCGCAAGCAAGGCTGGATCAAGTAGCAGTTAACTGCAGTCAGTTGAATATGGAAACAAAAGAATTGGTCGTATATGGCACTAGCTGGTGCGGTTCGACTCGCTCGGTGAGGCGATATCTCGAAGCTAATGGGTTTGCCTATACTTGGGTTGATATCGATAGCGACCGGGAAGGGCGAGCGTTTTTGCTCAATATCACCGGGGGCTACGCTAGCGTTCCTACGCTCGTCTTTCCAGACGGCAGTGTTTTAGTGGAACCAACCATGATCGCCCTGAACAAGAAGATGCAGCCAGAGTAATTTCAGCTTTCCAAAACAATTTTCACTCTAGTCCCATAAAATAAGCCTGGCAAGAAGCCAGGCTTATTCGTTTAATGTTGAGGGGAGAATTACTTCTCTTCGACTTCTTCTTCCTTCTTACCCTTTTCAAGGACTTCAGGTTCAACTTCGGCTTCTTCAACCTCGGCTTCAGCTTCTTGTGCCGGGCGTCCAACGGAAACCACAACTTCTTCGGCTGGGGTGAGGACAGTAACCTTGTCACCAAGGTTCAGGTCGGCAACGGTGATCTCATCATCAGGTGTAGCTAGCCTGGTAACGTCAACTTCAATACGTTCTGGAAGATCGGATGGGAAAGCTTCAACTTCAACGCGTTCCACACCCTGGTTGAGGATGTAATCACCCAGTTTGAGAACCGGTGCTTCACCAACAATATGGATATCAATGACTGCCTTCAGTTTTTCGGTCATGGAAACGGCCAGAAAATCCACGTGCAGGGGGCGGCTGTAAATAACATCGCGTTGGATATCGCGGATGATGGCTTTGTGCAAGACACCATCAACATCAATGTTGATGACGCTGGACCCGGTCAGTTTGCCGAGTTTTAGGCCAACTTCGTGGGCATCCATTTGGATCGGGAAAGCCTCGAGATGGCGGCCATAAATGACCCCAGGCAGTTTGCCTGCGCGGCGCAACTTGGCAACCTGCTTGCCGATGATGGCGCGCTTTTCAGCTTTAACGGTAACTTCTGCTTTTGTACTTGACATTTAGTTTTCCTTTCGGGCGCCTCTTACCCCAGCGGGGCTACCTTCACCCTTTGCATTACCAGAGAAATTTCTGGCGAGGTCAAATTTTATGTTAGAAGGGAAGCCGCGTCAAGAGTTAGGGTTAAATCGACACTTAATTTGGCCTGATAATAAGGACCAGGCCAAAAATACATGATGGCCAGACACTTTTTTGTGCCTGGCCTTGAATTCTAGTTTGACAGGAAGGTTACGTGCCTAACCCTCGGTTTTCGTGTCCTTACTCTGCTCTTGAACAGTGCTTGATTTGGCAGACGCAAGAACTTCTGAGGGCTTTTCCTTCAGGCTTTTTAAAATCTCTTCTCTGATGCTTTTGGATTCTTCGCTCAGTTCTCTTTTTGTATCATTCAGCTGCACATTCAGTTTATCCGAAAGTAATAAGGTGAGCAAACCCTCCATGACGTTGCCATTCGAGCCGCTGCCATTTTCGCTGCCACCATTGACGACAACCCTGGGGACCACATCCACACGAGCTGTTTGGATGGCTTCCGCAAAACGGTTCATAACTTCCTGG
>WOZB01000155.1 GCA_011620445.1 Anaerolineaceae bacterium
CTTATAAGTACACCAACATCTATCGCGGCATCGATGTGCTCATCATCAACAAGAACGACTTGCTGCCTTATCTGGAATTCCGTATGGAGTATTTCAAACAAGGCGTAGCTGCCCTCAACCCGGGTGTGATTTGTTTTGAACTCTCCTCCAAAACCGGGGAAGGTTTTGACACCTGGATGGCGTGGCTGTCGGCTGAAGTCGCCAAAGCCAAAGCCGTTTGAGCGAGGAATTCATCAATAAGCACATAAAAGTGACTGGAATTGTACAAGGCGTCGGCTTTCGCCCGACTGTTTTTGCTTATGCGTCCAGGCACAAGCTGGGTGGTTGGGTGCTCAATTCTTCCCAGGGCGTTGAGATTGAAGTTTCAGGGTCTCCAGATGCAGTTAGCGCATTTGTGTGTGAGTTGCGAAGCTCTCCTCCAACGCATGCTGTCATAGAGCATTTTGAAGTCAAGGAACTGCCTGACCATCCTTACCCAAATTTTGAGATCCGGAATAGCACTGATCAGGAAAATAACTTTGTTCCAGTTCCTTCAGACCTGGCAATTTGTGCAGATTGCGTAAGTGAACTTTTTGACCCTGCTAATCGGCGCTACCGCTATCCTTTTATCAATTGCACGCATTGCGGCCCGCGCTATTCAATCATCAAAGCCATTCCGTACGACCGGCCCTCCACCACCATGTCTGGTTTTGACCTCTGCCCGGATTGTGCTCGTGAATATCATGACCCTACAGACCGGCGCTTTCATGCCCAACCGATTGCCTGCCCGGTTTGTGGCCCGAAAGTTTGGTTTCAGGATAGTGGAAACGCAGTGGTCGAAGGTGAAGCTGCAATTGCTCGCGCCAGGGAGTTAATCCAGGCTGGCAATATTGTGGCAGTAAAGGGCCTGGGCGGCTTTCACCTCTTCTGTGATGCTTCCAAACCGGAGGTCATCGAACGTTTGCGCTCCCGCAAACATCGCAATGGGAAGCCCCTTGCGGTGATGGGCTTTAACCTGGTAAACGTCAACCCTTATATATTGCTCAATGAAGTCGAAATCAAACTGCTTCAGTCACCAGCCGCACCGATCGTGTTAACAGAACCCACGGAACGGGGTAAGGAAATTCTGTCCTTGATTGCCCCAGACCAATCACGCATAGGCCTGATGCTGGCGTATACGCCCTTGCACCTGTTACTACTCGAACCTGCGCCCGGTTTTCCCAGCTTACTTGTTGCAACCAGCGGAAACCTATCTGAAGAGCCTATATGCTACACGCAAGAAGAAGCTATTTCAAGGCTTTCATCGATTGCAGATGGTTTTTTGATGCACGACCGCCCTATTCACCATGCGATTGATGATTCCCTTACCCAGGTGCTGCATTTGGAAAACACCCAGGAATATCCCATTCGCAGGGCACGCGGCCTGAACACTCTGCCAATCAAAGTTCCAGAAGGCTTGCAAGTTCTAGCAGCGGGTGCGGAACTTAAGAGCACCTTCTGCCTGGCCAGGCAAGGACGAGCCTTCCTCAGCCACCACCTGGGCGATCTGCAAAATCAGGAAACACTCTCAGCTTACGAGCATGCTGTCGCGCATGACCAATCACTATATCGTATCCAACCCGAACTTGTAAGCTGCGACATGCATCCGGATTATCTTTCAACCCGATTTGCCCAGGATTTTGCCAATGCCCGCGACCTGCCACTGCTTCGCGTGCAACACCACCACGCTCATCTGGCCGCCTGCATCCTGGATAATGCCCTTGACCCTCAGGAGCCTGTCATAGGGCTAACTTTCGATGGCACTGGCTTCGGCAGCGATGGCAGCATCTGGGGTGGTGAAATTCTAATGGGAAATTGCCGGGGCTTCGAGAGGGCCTTCCACCTGCAGCCTATTCCACAACCTGGCGGAGATTTAGCCGTACGCGAACCGGCCCGTATGGCATTGTCATATTTGTTATCAGCGGGTTATTCGTCAGAAGAACTCAGGCCTGAGCTCTCATTATATGAATTCCTGGGGGAAGAACGCGCCCGAGTTATCACTGCTCAAATTAAGGGAAATCTAAACACCCCGCTCACCAGCAGTATGGGTAGGCTTTTTGATGCTGTTTCTTCCTTGATTGGCCTTTATCACACGGTCAGTTACGAAGCTCAAGGTGCAGCCGCCCTGGAAAAGCTTGCAGTGTCAGGTGTACAGGATTTCTACAAAATTGATTTTGATGACGGTGTGATCAACCAGGTGGCATTATTTCCTCAGATCCTGAAAGATTTGAGGAATGATCTTTCCCCACACTTGATCTCAACCAAATTCCACAATGCCATTGCCCAGGTTTCACTCACCTGCCTGATTGCCTTGCGGGAGCAGTACAAAATCAACAAGGTGGTAATTTCTGGCGGGGTATGGCAAAATCTATATTTGCTCAAGTACACCTGGGCACTGCTTAAAGCATCAGGCTTCACGGTTTATACTCACCGAAGGGTGCCTGCCAATGATGCTTGCATTTCTCTCGGCCAAGTGGCTGTAGCTTTGGCGCAATCAAAGAGGTAATTATGTGCCTTGGTATTCCAGGAAAAATCATCGAAATTTACAATTTTGAAGGCACCCCCATGTGCAAGGTGGATTTGGGCGGTGCGCAGCAGGAAGTCTGTATTGCCGCCACCCCCGAAGCCAAATTGGGTGATTACGTATTGGTGCATGCAGGTTTTGCTTTGAATATCCTAACCGACGAGGAAGCTCAAGCCACCCTTGATCTGCTCAGGCAGATTGAAGATTTTAACGCCGCCCATCCGGAGTTATCGCGTGACTAGCTCAATCCCGGTCGACCACCGTAGCCCGGCTCTCACATTGAAATTGGCTGAGCAGATTAATGCCGTCATCACCCGGCCATGGAACATCATGGAAATTTGCGGTGGTCAAACGCACGCCATTCTGCAATATGGCTTGGACCAACTGCTCCCTGAACAAATTCGCCTGATTCACGGCCCAGGCTGCCCAGTCTGTGTTACTTCCCTTGAAGCCATAGAAAACGCCTTAACGCTTGCTGGCGATCCTCGGGTCATTCTCACTTCCTTCGGGGATATGCTGCGCGTACCTGGTGCCAGCACCGACTTGCTCACGGCGCGCTCGCACGGGGCAGATGTAAGAGTGGTCTATTCACCGCTCGAAGCCGTCAAAATTGCCCAGGTAAATCCTCAAAAGCAAGTGGTCTTTTTTGCCATCGGGTTCGAGACCACGGTGCCAGCCATCGCAGCCTCCATCCAACACGCCCACCGCAACCATATTAATAACTTTTCCATATTGCCTGCCAATGTTCTGGTTCCTCCTGCGATGGAAGTCATCCTGGGTAGCGAAGCGCTCGTGGTGAATGCCTTTCTGGCTGCTGGCCATGTTTGTGCGGTGATGGGTTTTCACGAGTACCTGCCAATCGCAGAAAGGCACCGCTGTCCAATTATTGTTACCGGCTTTGAACCAGTGGACTTGATGACCGGCATTCTGATGGCTTTGCGGCAGCTGGAAGAAGGCCGAACTGAGGTCGAAAACGCATACAGCCGGGCGGTCAGTTTGGAAGGTAATTTATCAGCTCAAGCGTTGATTAAAGAGGTTTTTGAACCCGTTGACCGCAAGTGGCGCGGTATCGGCCTCATTCCACAATCTGGCCTGGGTTTGAAGGACAAGTACAAAGCTTATGATGCGGTTAGCCGCTTTGGGCTAGCCCCGACCCCAATTCCGGAATCTCCACTTTGCCTTGCAGGAAAGGTTCTGCAAGGTCTGATAGATCCTCTGGAATGTCCCGCCTTCGCAAAGGACTGTTCCCCAACCAGTCCGCTTGGGGCTCCGATGGTTTCCGCGGAAGGTGCTTGCAATGCGTATTTCCGTTACCAAAAGGGGAATTAATGGACGATATTTCGCAAAAATTAGAGGCTTTCAACTGCCCGGTGCCACTTTCTCAGCATGAAGCCATCCTGCTCGGCCACGGCAGTGGCGGAACGTTGACCCATGAGCTGATTAAGTGTTTGTTTCAGAAGCACCTTGGCAACGAATATTTGAATGCTGGTAACGATGCTGCGGTTCTCCCTTCCAGCAATGGAGAGAAATTAGTCATCTCCACTGATGCACACATCGTCAGCCCACTTTTCTTCCCCGGTGGGGATATCGGCCGTTTGGCTGTTTGTGGAACAGTCAATGACGTGGCTATGATGGGTGCCCGGGTGGAGGCTCTAACCGCCAGCTTTATCATCGAAGAAGGGCTGCCCATCAGCGATCTAGAGAGAATAGTGGTTTCCATGGAGAAAGCCTGCCGTGAAGCTAATGTGAAAATTGTGGCCGGGGATACCAAGGTCACGGCGCACGGCGATTGTGACGGACTATTCATCAGCACGTCCGGGTTTGGTTGGCTGCCTTCAGGACGGCAGATTGCTGGAGATCTGGCACAGCCAGGAGACGCAGTTATCGTTTCAGGTCCCTTGGGTAACCATGGAGTGGCGATTGTCCAGGCTAGAGGCGATTTGGGCTTTACAAGCAGCGTGCAATCTGATGTTGCCCCGCTGAACGGTATGATTGCAACTCTACTTGAGAGCATTCCAGATGTACACGTACTGCGTGACCCAACACGCGGAGGCCTGGCCACCACCCTGGTAGAGATCGCCAGGCAGTCAGGTGTTTCCATCGAGTTGGAAGAGAATAAACTTCCGATTGATCAAGCTGTGCGAGCGGTCTGCGATATGCTGGGTCTGGATCCCCTCTACATGGCCAACGAGGGAAAACTCGTCCTTATTCTTCCCGAAGCTTCAGCCCAAAAAGCACTTGGGGTTCTCCGGGCACATCAGTATGGTCAGAAAGCTGCCCTGATTGGTAAGGTTCACGAGAAATCCAGCGGCAAGGTGTGGCTGCGGACCACGCTTGGGACAACACGGGTTCTGGATATGCTAACGTCAGAAATGCTGCCTAGGATATGTTGAACAGAAGGATTTGACAAGAAGGATTTGAGGGATTTGATGAAAGATTTGATTTCTTGACAGGCTTCCCCCGTCCGTTATACTTGCTTTGTTAAGGAGCGTAAATGAAAATTGACTTTAAAGAAACCAATACTGACCTCCAAAACCGGATTAACATCCACAACCAGTTTGGCGAAAAAGATATCGACGCCTGGATGCTGGAAACCCTTCATCTAAAGCCTGGGTTGAAAATCCTGGATCTGGCTTGCGGTGCCGGCAAACAATGCACCTCTCTCGATAAGGAGCTCAATGGAAATTGCGAGATTCTGGGTACGGATATTTCCGAAACCTTGCTTGCACAAGCCCGCGAGGTCAGTAAAAGCGCTGCCAGCCCAATCGAATATCGTTGGATGGACTTCAACCAACCATTCGACCTCCCTTCCGACAGCTTTGACCTGGTTTCCTGCTGCTTCGCCATTTACTACGCGCAAGACATCCCCTTCACCCTCGCAGAGATCCATCGCGTGCTCAAACCCGGCGGTCGTTTCTTTACGACCGGCCCTATGCCAAGTAACAAGCAGGTCTTTTATGAAATTATCAGGGAGGCTACAGGAAAGCCGATCCCGCCGATGCCTGGTTCCTCCCGTTATGCATCTCAAATCTATGGCACTATGCAATCACTATTCCAAAGTACCCAGCAGCACATTTTCGAAAATCCGCTGCGCTTCACCAACGTTGAACCCTACATGATCTATACCCGGGCTTCCATGTCTGAAGACCGAAAACTTTGGAACTCGCTCTTTGACACGCATGCTGAATTTGAAAAATTAATGAACAAAATCCAAAAAGTGGCTGAAAAACGCATTCAAAAAGATGGTCAAATTGTGATGACCAAGGTAGTCGGTGGCTTTATTGCTACCAAGTGAGCAATTTATGAATATGACATTCTTTGGAAAATCACTTCTCTTTCTGGGGGCCCATCCCGATGACATCGAACTTGGTTGCGGTGCCTTGATTGCCGAAATTGCTGGCACGACAAACATGCATTGCTACACTTTTTCGGATAACCAGCAGAATCCGGAACTGAAAGATTTGGTGGCAGAATACGCAGCCAGCATGCACACATTGGGCTTGAAAGATGGCCAGTTTGAGTTGGGTTCTTTCCAAACCCGGCGCTTCCCCGAACACCGACAGGAAGTACTTGAGCAGATGTTAGCTTTGCGCAATCGATACCAGCCCCAAATTATTTTTGTGCATACCGCCAAGGATGTTCACCAGGATCATGTTACCCTTACCCAGGAAGCCATTCGGGCCTTCAGGGGCACGACCGTACTGGGATATGATGTTTTGCGTTCGAGCTACGGTTTCTTCCCTGACTTTTTAGTTGAAGTAAGTGAGCAAGCCGTCGATAAAAAGCTGCAAGCTCTCTCATGCTATCAGACCTATGCTAACAAGTATTATTTCAGTTCGGAAGTATTACGGGCAACAGCCATCCGGCACGGTGCATTGGCTGAAAGACCATTGGCTGAGGCCTTTGATATTATCCGTATGGTTGGAGAGTTTTCATCCAGTAACTTCAAACATTGAACGCACTCCGAATTTCGGTCACAAAGCCAGCAAAAAACAGGCGTTTGCCTGTTTTTTTTATTTCTTATTTCTCTGACGATTAAAGGTCATCCTTCTCAATTGGCTTCTTGCGGACCACTCTTTCATGCGACGGATAAACCTGGATCGGTCTGATCATATTTGAATCCGTTTGGAACCAGAGGATCTGGTCTGGAACCATCCAACCATCTGTCAGAAATATATTCGTTTTAAACTGCACTGCAATCATGCGGCCATCAACCTGGACGATTGTTCCCCTCAGCCAACCGCGTACCCTTTCTCCCTTATCTTCATGGTCGCAATTGACTTCAATCTTCTCTCCGATTTCATACACTCTTTCCATTTGCGGAGGCCGCATAAACGTTCCTGTGGACATATCTATCCTTCTTCCTCTACTGAATGATAATTCGATAATTTCTTGTTGATCCGTTCACTGAGCTGCTCATGCAATTTCTTATCTTTAATCTCATCGATGACTTCAGCGAAAAAACCATTCACAATCAACTTTTCAGCAACATCTTTGGGCATGCCGCGGCTTTCCAGATAAAATAGCTCCTCGGCATCGATCCTACCGACGGTGGCGCCATGAGAACATTTTACATCATCGGCACAGATTTCCAAACCAGGTATTGAGTGAATTTCAGCATCCGCGGAAAGGGCCAGGTTTCGATTTGCCTGGTATCCATCACTGCCAAGCGCAACAGGGTCAACATAGATCATGCCTTCCCAGGTGACTTTACCATTACCGTTGGCTGCTCCTTTGAACAGCAGGTCGCTTTTAGTTTTGGCGGCCAGATGATTCACCTGGGTATCCAGATCGATAACCTCTTTAGAGCCAATAAAGTAAAAACCGCGTAAGCGGGCTTCAGACATTTCTCCAGCCAAATCAAGGTCAATAAAGTGTTTAGCGTTGCCTTCACCTAAGTGCCCGTAGATCCAGCTCATTCGCGAATTTGCCATCAATTTTGCTTTTTCACGCGCGATTGATGAGATCCCTGAACTCTGGTCAACAATTTCAACCAGGTTAAGTTCCGCTCCCGCAGCGATAAATATTTCAAGATTCTCGAGGGTCAGACTCCTGTGCTTGTTGGCATTCTTCCGATGAATGGTCAATTGACAGCGGCTGCCGGCTTCGAGCACAATCAAAGAATGGCTAAATTGGAGTCCGGATGCGGTCAATTCGATGGAGACTTCCAACGCATCCTTCACATCGGTTTCTTCGGGTACCCATAACACAAAACCCTGGTTAGCATAAGCAGACGCCAATGCTGCAAACCTGTCTGTATCTGCCGGGATGATCTTTCCCAAGTAGGTATCAAGCAAGTGTGAGTGTTCGATGACTGCCCGGTTGTAATCCATAAAGACAATATTTTTGGCGGCACCGCTGATTTGGAATTTGGCTGGTGAGGAAGCTAACGTGGAATAGCTTTTCGGATTTATTGCCGAGAAATCAGTCCAACGCCAGGCTTCTGATTTAGCAGCAGGAAATTCCAACGCGAGGGCGGCCTTGCCTGCCTTCTCCAGATGCGCAAGGGTTTTGTCTTTAGCCCGTGCTTCCAATTCCCTTCTAACAACAACATTGAGCATAGTGTCGTCAAAAATGGGTCGTGTGTAAAATGCCTGATCTTTCATTTCACCCCACCGAGCCCACCATCTGGAGCTGAATCAGACGGTTCATTTCAACAGCATACTCCATGGGCAATTCCTTAACCAGGGGTTCAATAAAACCTGAGACAACCATGGTTGTGGCTTCCTCATTGCTGAGCCCCCGACTATTAAGATAAAAGAGTTGGTCCTCATCGATCTTGCTGACTGTGGCCTCGTGGCCGATGGTGATCTCGTTTGAGTTCACATCGATTGTCGGGTAAGTATCCGATCGTGAAGCATGATCAAGCAGCAGCGCATCGCAAGCAACATTGGATTTGGCATTCAGACCAGCTTTGGCCACCTTTACGAGACCACGGTAAGAGGATCTGCCATCACCCCGAGAAATGGATTTGGAGGTGATTTTGCTGCTGGTATTGGGAGCAAAGTGGATCATCTTCGAGCCTGTATCCTGCACTTGGCCGGGGCCGGCAAAAGCTACAGA
>WOZB01000067.1 GCA_011620445.1 Anaerolineaceae bacterium
TCAACCTCCCAACGCCAACGCCTTAGCCTGGAGAAATGTGATCTTCAACCAGTTGTTTGGAAAAAAGGATATGCCAGCAGACGCTCGGCCGAGCATGCTTGCAGAAGGTCTGCATCTACCTCCATTTCTGTATGTGATTTCTGAAAGTGCCAACGGCAAACTGAGGGAAAAGAATGAAGACGCAATCTTTACATATACCGCGCGGGATGCCGATTCTAAAAGTATCGGTACCCTGGGCTTATTTATCGTCGCTGACGGCATGGGGGGCCATATCAATGGGGAATTGGCCAGTAAGACCGCCATTGAGACCGTAAAAACTAACTTGTTAGTCAATTTGGTTGAACCATTGCTGGCAGGAAAAATTATCCCGGACGAAGCATTTTTCGAGTCTGCTATCAACCAGGCCTTTCTTGATGCTCAGGAGGCAGTGCTTTCAAAAGCACAGGGAAGTGGCACAACGCTCACCTTGCTTTTCATCGCTGATGAGATGGCTTATTACGGCCATGTGGGAGACTCGCGCCTGTACATCGATACCCGATCCGAAGGCTTACGATGCCTGACCGTTGACCATTCATTGGTGCGGCGCTTGGTCGACCTGGGTCAGATCGAAAGCAGCGCGGCCCGCGAACACCCTCAGCGCAACATCCTTTTCCGCGCGCTTGGCCAGGGAGATGGCTTTAAGGTCGATCTTGGAAAGCTTAAGCTGATTGAAGCGACTGTCTTCTTACTTTGTTCTGACGGGCTTTGGGGTTTGGTGGATCAAAATATCCTTGCCAGATACTTGCGCCCCGGCAGGCAAAACAGCGAGACAGCCAGCCGTTTGGTAGCTCTTGCAAATGAAGCTGGAGGCACCGATAATATTAGTGCCATTGTGATCACCGTTTCTTGAGAGGATTTATGGAAAAATCAAGCCGTAAAAATAGAATTCTTGTTGTGGATGATGAACGCGGATTGGTTAGAATTATCCGCTTGAATCTGGAACAGGATGGATTTGAAGTTTTCGAAGCCAGTAATGGCGCCCAAGCCATGGACAGATTGCGCGCGGTAATCCCCGATCTCGTTCTCCTGGATGTCATGATGCCCGACCTGGATGGATTCACCGTCCTCAAGATGATCAGGGAAGTAGGCAATACCCCTGTCATCATGCTGACAGCCAAAGGTGAAGAAGCTGACAAGGTCAAAGGGCTTGAACTTGGGGCTGACGACTATGTCACCAAACCTTTCAGTCCAAAGGAATTAACCAGCCGCATCCGGGCTGTGCTGCGCCGCGGCAACTTTGCCGGTGATTCTGAAGAGGGTGTGGTGGTCGTGGACAACCGCTTAAAGATAGATTTTGGCAGGCATCAGGTCTTCATCGATGATGAGGAAATCAAATTGCGGCCAACTGAATACCGCTTACTTAATCATCTTGTTAAAAATGCTGGTTGGGTACTCACTCACGACCAGATCTTACAGAAGGTTTGGGGCTACGAATACGAAAACGAACCTCATTACGTTCGGCTCTATATTAATTACCTGCGTAATAAGCTTGAAAAAGATCCTTCCAACCCCCAATATATCCTGACAGAACGCGGCATTGGTTACCGCTTTGTTGACTACAAACGCGACCAAAATCGCGGGAAATGAGGAGTGTCATGGCTGAAACGAAGAAGAAGGCAGTTTCAAACAAAAGCAAAAAACCGCAAAATATTACCAATCGTTACTATAAAGATCGCAAACCCATATCCAAAAGAGATTACGAAGCCGCGCTTACCAAACTGCAAATTGAATTGGTGAAGATGCAAGGTTGGATCAAGGAAAAAGGACTTAAAGTAGTTGTTCTCTTTGAGGGCCGGGATGCAGCTGGCAAAGGGGGCGTCATCAAACGTATTACCGATCGTCTGAACCCCCGTATCGTGCGCATAGCCGCATTGGGAGTACCGACCGAACGGGAAAAATCCCAGTGGTACTTTCAGCGCTATGTTGAGCACCTACCCGCAGCCGGTGAAATGGTACTTTTCGACCGCAGTTGGTACAACCGCGCTGGCGTGGAAAGGGTGATGGGTTTCTGTACCGAGGAAGAAGTGCAGGAATTTTTCCGCAGTGTTCCAGAGTTTGAAAATATGCTTATCCGCTCGGGAATCATCCTGATCAAGTACTGGTTCTCCATTGATGATGAGGAACAGGAACGCCGTTTCCAGCAGCGGATCCACGACAGCCGCAAGCGCTGGAAGCTCTCCCCGATGGATATGGCCAGCCGCACCAAGTGGGTGGAATACTCTCGGGCGAAGGATGAAATGTTCCGCTTCACTGATACCAGCAATTCGCCCTGGTACGTGGTGGACGCCAACAACAAGCGCTGGGCTCGCCTGGATTGCATCAGCCATCTACTCAGTAAGATCCCTTATAAAGATCTTACCCCGCAGCCCATCAAGCTGCCAAAACGGCAGGTGGATCCTGGTTACACACGGCCTTCTCTGGAAATTCTCAAGGTTGTTCCTTCATATAAACTCAAGCACCATCGCGTAAAAATCCATCCGCGCAAAAAAGTAGCCGTTGAGCCAGCGCTAAAAAGTGAAGTGGTTGAAATGCCTGCGGTTGAAGAAGTCCCTGTGAAAATTTATACTGTCGAAGCGGATGATTTTGTTGAGACCTCTGAAGCTACCCTTCCAGCTGAAATCAAGGAAATTGAAGGGACGATTAAAATCAGCCATCAAGAAAGCTGATTATTGCTGCCCTTTAGCGACCTAAAGACCTTCCTGGCGTTCGCAGTAGCAGCCAGGCCGATTTCTTCTGCCATTAACCCTTTCAAATTACCAATGGCTTTGGCAATATAAGGAATGTAAGCGGGTTCGTTGCGTCGCCCGCGGAAGGGAACAGGGGTTAGAAATGGTGCATCTGTTTCCAATAGTAGATATTCAAGGGGTAATTGTTTTACCAATTCGTGGCGCTCTGGCGCATTCTTAAAGCTGACTGGTCCGCCAATCCCGAACCGAAAACCCATCTCCATAAAAGGAACCGCGCTCTCGTAGTCTTCAGACCAGGAATGCAGCACTCCCGGTGCGGTTCTCAAGGGATTGTGGCCTTCTAAAGCCTGCCACCAGCTGTGGAGTATTGAAAGCAAATCTGCAGTAGCTTCCCGGTTATGTATGCAAATGGGCAGTTGGCAGGTCTCGGCGAGGACAAGTTGCTTTTCGAGCGCCTGCCGCTGAACACTTGGGCTGCTTCGGTCCCGGTAGTAATCCAATCCGATTTCACCGATGGCAACCACAGTCGGGTCATGGGCAAGTTCTTTCAGCCTGGCATGAGCATCTTCATCGAAAAGCTTGGCCTCATTGGGGTGAAAGCCGACCATGGCAAGACAGAATCCCGGGTAAGTTTTGGCCAATTCGATAGCTGCCAACGAAGTGGGCAAGTCGATACCCGGGTTGATGATAAATTCCAGGCCTGCAGAAAGGGCACGTTCCACCACAGAGTCGCGGTCGGCGTCGTAGGTATCAAAATCGAGGTGGCAGTGGGTGTCGCAGTAGGTCATCGCTAAATTCCAACGAAGGAAGTTTAAACGATTTCAGTAATAATTGCCGGCTGAGTTGGCAACTTGCTTTTTGGCCAATGCCCTGCGTAAGCCATGGCGGGCTGTTTCTCCATGATGGCTGCCCAGCTAGTCGAAATTTTTATATTATGAAGCGTCTCTGCTTGTTCATAAGGCGGTAGATCGCCATGGAAAACAGCTTCCTTATCCAGGATCAGGCTGACGCTGTCTTCGCTGTGGCCAGGTGTGTGCAGCACCTCCCCTGATAAGCCCAGCTCTGCTAATAGAGATCGACTCTGAGCACATGGCAGGTAGCGATTGCCTTTTTCCTGGATTGGTTTAAAGAAATTGTCGTTGGATTTGGCATAAATGGCATCCTGAACGTGCATAAAATCACGTTGTTCTTCCATAACGATCAGGCCGACCCCCATCTCTTTGAGATCCTGGGCTAAACCCGCATGGTCTGGGTGAAAATGGGAAATTAAAAGATAGTTTACTTCCCCCAGGGAAATCGTTTCAGCTTTGAGTGCTTTGTATAGAGCCCCTAAAGTGCCGGCACAGTCACAATCAAACATTAACCAGCCGTTATTTGTCAGAATCAGATACGAGTTGGTGTAGTGATAGCGCAGGATGCGAAGTTCCATATACCCATTTTACCGACTCAAAGAAAAGAGATCGTTAAGGATGGTTTAAATTCTTATGCAGAACGTTTGCATTTGGTTTGGATTGGCGGGGTAAAATTGGTAAATGCTAACTCAAGACAAAAGTTTGGTATATGTAGGGCTAAGCGGCGGCGTGGATAGCGCAGTTGCTTCTCTACTTTTGAAGCGTCAGGGATATGAGGTTCGAGGTGTACATCTGCGTCTTTGGGAAGCAATCCCCGGGACAATTTCTGAAGATGTGGCCAGCGCGCAATTTGTAGCTGAGCAGCTCGAAATCCCTCTGGATGTTCTCGACTGGCGGGAGCGCTTCCATCAAGAGGTTATTGCACCTTTTCTGGCGGTGCTTGCTAACGGCAAAACACCCAACCCCTGCATGATCTGCAATCACCAGATTAAATGGGGCAGCCTTTGGAAGCATGTAAAGGCTCAAGGCGCGCACTACCTTTCCTCCGGTCATTATGCCCAGCTTGTCCGCTCTGGCGGCCTGGTTGAACTGCACAAGGCCACTAACCTGGCAAAAGATCAATCCTACTTCCTGAGTATTTTAGAGCAGGAAACATTCCAACATATGGTTTTGCCGCTGGGGGGATATTCCAAGCCCCAGGTGCGCAACATTGCTGCTGAAGCCGGGCTGAAAGTATCCACCCGAAAGGACAGTGAGGATTTATGCTTTTTGAAAGGCCTTGATCAGGAAGGCTTTCTGCGTCAGTATGCCGCTAACTTATTAGTGCCCGGTCCGATTCGTGACCGCCAGGGCAAGCTGCTTGGTGAACACCTCGGCTTGCCTCTGTACACAATTGGTCAGCGCAAGGGCATCCGGGTGGCGGCTGAGGCTCCGCTTTATGTGATGGATAAGGAAATTTCCACCAACACGCTGATCGTCGGACGTGCGAACGAACTTGCGCATAGTCAAATCCTCACAAGTCGACCCAACTGGATTTCCGGCCGGGCTCCAAATTTAAGTCAGTCTTACGAAGTTAAGATACGGGCTGCAGCTACACCGGCCAGGGCACATTTACAGATTTCGGAAAGTGATGATATGATTGCGACGCTTGAAAAACCACTTAGGGATATTACAGCAGGCCAATACCTGTGATTTACGATGGAGACCACTGCCTGGGGAGTGCAGAAATCCTTTCATCCAGATAGGCCTCAAGGATGCTATGAATTCTGCTACATCGATATTTGGCTTGGTCATCGCAACATTAATTGGAGCTCTTTTTCACCTCTGGAAAGATGGTGGCTTTTGGCGGCTCTTGCTTTATATATTTACTTCTATCGTTGGTTTTTTTGCGGGTCATTGGCTGGCTGGCGGTTTCAACCTGAACCTTCTTAATGTAGGCGGTTTACGCTTGCTGGGGGCAATTGCCGGCAGCATCCTTACCCTTTTCCTCATCAATTGGCTCAGTCAGGATTCCCAAACCCAGGTGAGGCGTTGATGGACCTCCCGCTGAGGGATAGCTTAGCTCTTGAGGGTGACCTCATCCAACTTCAGGGATCCGGCCATAAAAGTCACATCTTTGTTTTGCACTCCGGTGAAACCTTACAAACCCACCGTGGTGTTATCAAGCACGATGACATTATCGGTCAGCCCTGGGGGGCTCACCTGCAATCCCACATGGGAGCGCCGTTCTACCTTTTCCAACCCGGCCTCTCCGACCTGATTAACGAGACCAAGCGCACAACCCAAATCATGTACCCCAAGGAAATTGGTTTTATTCTCATCACCATGGGTATTGGCCCCGGTCGCCGGGTAATCGAATGTGGAACTGGCTCAGGCGGCCTCACCACTGCCCTGGCGTACATGGTGGGGGAAACCGGCCACGTTTACACCTATGAACGCAAGGAAGAAGTGCAAAAGCTTGCCATCACGAACCTTGAAAAATTAGGCTTGGCCGGCCGGGTGGACTTTAAAGTTGGCAATGCTGCGGATGGATTTGCCGAACAGAATGCCGATGCCCTCTTCCTGGACTTACCCAACCCCTATGACTACATGCTCCAGGTTAAAGCTGCGCTCAAAGGGGGCGGTTACCTGGGAATGATCCTGCCGACCGTCAACCAGGTGAGTAAAACCCTGGAAGCCCTAAAAACCCACCATTTTGCGTTTGTGCAGGTTTGCGAGATCCTGATGCGCTATTACAAAACCGATTGGGACCGTTTGCGCCCAACCGACCGCATGTTGGCCCATACAGGCTACCTGCTTTTTGCCCGCTCTGTCAACGAACTTGACCCGGAAATCCTTGGGGAATCTGAGGAGACAGAGGCATGAAGCCTGTCACCCACTTACCTGCAGATCTTGGCTATCGCTTGGACGAATACACGCGCGAAAAACAGGAGCTTCTGAACACGCGCATACAGCTTGAGACCGACCAGGTGGTGCAGGCCTCAGTACTGGTTCCGCTTGTATTTTTGGATGGTGAATGGCAGTTGCTTTTCCAGCACCGCACCAGTTCAGTTGCCACGCACAAGGACGAAGTTTCCTTTCCAGGGGGAGCCGCAGAACCAGAAGATCTCAGCCCTGAATTCACTGCCTTGCGCGAAGCTCACGAAGAGCTCGGCATTCCCATGGAAGAGATACACGTCATCGGCCGTTTGCCGGTGATGAAGATGTTCCCCTTCTTTCAAGTAACCCCTGTGGTGGCCTGGCTGGATGCGAGGAATGAGTATTCCTTGTCTGAAGACGAGGTATCCCGCGTTTTTGTTGTGCCGCTTTCCTGGCTTGGCGACCCTGCCAACTGGTACAACCAGCCCATTATGCATAACGGTGTGGAAGTTCCCGTGCTGCATTACAAACTCTATGAGGGCGAAGTCGTTTGGGGTGCAACCGCCTACCTGGCTCGCATGGTGACCAAGCTGGTCCATTAAGTCGGCGCTCTTCCGGTTCATCTTATTCTCCTGGCGTTTTATCCTCAAGAATTGTGTTGAAAGCTTCCAAAACCGGGCTTTGGGGTAAAATTTAAAGGATGAAATCGGTAAAATTTACCTGGTTAAAGCCTTGCCAAATGCACAAGGTTCATCAGTCTTATTCCCTTATTTTTCAACTTAATCAGCTGATATTTCATTTGAATGCCCATCAAAACAACTCGTAAAGGATGTACCATGAAAGATTTCTTGTTTGAAGAAGATGTCATTTCCCTCGATCCTGACGTTGCCCGATTAACTGGCTTTGAATCCGAACGGCAGGCTCGCCGGCTTATCATGATCCCTAGCGAGAGTATTGCTCCCAAGGCTGTGCGCGAGTTGCTGGCCACATCCTTTACTAATATTTACGCGGAAGGCTATCCCCGCCCTGAGACACGTTATCAAAGCCAGGAAGAAATTTTAGACTATGCTTCCCAATTGGCCAGCTATCGCCGCCATAGCGACGGGCGCTATTACAAAGGTGTTGAATACGCCGATGTGGTTGAAGCCCTGGCTCGCCGTCGTGCTGCTGAGCTTTTTGCGGCTAACGGCCAAACAGCGGATGACCTTTGGGTGAATGTGCAGCCGCTTTCAGGTGCCCCGGCCAATACGGCAGTCTACACGGCGCTTATTCAACCGGGCGATGCTATTTTGGGCATGGACCTCTTGCACGGCGGTCACCTGACCCATGGTTCCCCGGTCAACCGCTCAGGCCTCTTCTATAATGCTTTCCATTACACGGTGGACCCCAAGACCGAACAGCTCAATTATGGGACCATCCTTGAACAGGCAAAGGCCTGCAAACCCAAGGTAATTATCGCGGGCTATACCTCCTACCCTTGGGTTCCTGACTGGCGAAAATTCCGTGAAATTGCCGATGAAGTGGGTGCATACTTGCTGGCCGATGTTTCCCATATTGCCGGCCTCATCGCGGCTGGCCTTGTGGAATCACCCATCGGTATTGCTGACGTGACCAGTTTCACCACCCACAAGACCCTTTGCGGACCCCGCGGTGCCGTGCTTGTAATGCGCAACCGCGAGCTGGGTGAAAAGGTCGATAAGGGCGTCTTCCCTGGTGAACAGGGCGGCCCGCACGTGAATACGATGGCGGCCATGGCTCTCACCTTTAAGCTTGCACTCACCAAAGAATTCAATACGCTGCAAAAGCAAATTATCCTGAACGCCAAAGCGCTTGTTCAGGGCTTCCATGATAACGGTATTCGTGTGCCATATAAAGGCACAGACACCCATATGTGTCTGATCGACTGCAAGGGCTTCAAAGCCAAGGATGGTGTTCCTCTGAATGGTGACCTCGGCGCGCGCATTCTGGACCTGGTGGGCATCGTCGCGAACCGAAACACTATCCCTGGTGATGCATCGGCCCTACGCGCTTCAGGCATCCGCTTCGGTACCCCCTGGCTTACCCAACGTGGTTACGGCGAAGCCGATATGCTGGTCATTGCAGAGCAAATTGCTAAAGTATTCAAAGCGACAACTCCATACCTCATGTGCGG
>WOZB01000005.1 GCA_011620445.1 Anaerolineaceae bacterium
ATCAAGACATGCTCCATCAAGCGGGTATCGAGGTCCTGGTTCCAAACCCTGAGCACCAAAATATTGTGAACTCGGTTATTTTCAATGAATTGTGCTTCGGGAAAATTGAAAAACAATCAAGGGATTCATACAGATCAATTATTCACAACCTGGTTGCCGTAGGTGCGGAAGCCATTGTGCTGGGTTGTACCGAAATTGGGATGTTAATTACTCAGGAAGACCTTCCAGAAATTCCCCTTCTGGATACAGTACTATTACATGCCAGGAAAGTCTATGAATTTGCTAATGAATGAGCTTGATTATGGCTTTGGGCTCAAAAGGGCGCGCCAGACAAAACGGTCGACCCCACCAAATTTGTATTTGTAACTTTCATTCCCGCGCATCATGTCAACTTCTTTTAAGCCTGCGTCAATCGCCCACTCAATCTGCCTGGCTAACAGTACCCAGCCTGGTGAAAGCGACATCCATTTATCTGCCCGGGAGGAATTGTAGACCAGCAATCGGTCACAGCATTTGAAACTCAGGAACCCGGCCGCCTTCTCGCCATCAATGGTCAAGAATGCGAGTCTCAAGGTGCCCTGGTCAAAAAAGTTTCGGGCAGCAGCGTGGATGAATCCTTCCATCTCAGGCGTGAGGAAATTATCCTTGGAGTTTTCGTTGCGCATCATAGTAGTGAAATCCTTGAGTTCTGCGGAGAGTGTTTTATCGTCTTCGACGAAGTACCACTGGGTTTCATGCTCGTTGGAAGCGTTGCGCAGCTTGCGGCGGATTTCGTGCCGCTGCTTCTTATCAAGCCCAGCAAGGTAAGTTTCAAAGTCACCAGGCAAGCTGATGTATGGCGAAGGCTGCAGTACTTCTTTATTGAAATGCCAGCCTGCACTCTCTGCCAAAACTTCCAGAAGGGGAATGCTGGGTGAAGTATCGACAAGATTTTCCAGGTTAAGGGGCAGATTTTTCAATTCCGGATGATTTCTGATGAAGGACAGCAAGCCGCCAAGGAAGGCTTCAAGGTTCTGCTCTCGAACGATGAAATCAAGATAATCAGAAACCTCAACAGCGCCAATAAAATGCAAGGCAGGTTCAAAGCCCGGTTTTTGGCTGATAAAAAGCGGTGCAATGCCGATCAATTCCTCATCCTGATGGGCTGAAATAATGGCCAATTTACTTTCTTCAACCGGCCACTCACCGCCGCCCAGGCTTTCCCACCAGGTTCGAAGGTAAGCGGGATGCAAAAAGGGAACTAAAAGAAAACTTTCTCGGAGCAAAGCTTCCCAAGATTTAAAAAGGGAACCCCAGATTGAGGGGTCCTGATGTAAACGGAATTCCATGACAGTGATTATATACCTTGGCAAGGTTCATGCATCGTCTTTGTAAACCATTAATTAGTATTGGTGTGCATATGACCTTTGACTTGCAACTCATTCAGGAACCTGCTCAGGCTCTGACCGGCTTTTTTGCCGCTGGTCCTTATCGTCAGCGATGTGCCCGCGGTCGCGAAGAAGACAGTGTGGTCCTTTTTATTCAGCCCAGGAATTCTGGTTTCAAGTCGCCTGCTGAACTGGCTGCCTGGGAAGAGTCCCTGGTTAAAACTTATTTCCGCTCACAAGGTTCTGTCACCTTGGCCATGCGGGCGCTTTTGGAAGAGATTGATTCTCAGGTAAAAGAGACTAATCAGGCGCTTGAACCTGAAATCCCCGCTCATATTCTGGATGTCTTTCTGGGTGTTGTGCATCATGGCACCTTATTCGGTGCCCAATCCGGTGAAGTATATTGTATGCATCTCAAAGCTTCGGGAATGCAGGTTTTTCATGAAACCTGGGCTGACGAATCACCCATTGGTTTGCTTTCGTCTGTTGAATCCCGCTTCTTCCAGACCAGCATAAACGAAGGCGACCTTTTGATTGTTGCTTCCAAGCTGCCTCAAAGTTGGCTGGAAACAACCAGCCAGGGTATGAACAATAGTCTCCGCAGTCTGGCAAATAACCTGAGTGTCCTTTCCAAAGGCGCTTATCCTCTGCAGGCAATTCGCTTGCGCGTTGGCGTCGGTCAGGTCACAGAGTTGAACATTGTTGAACATCTCAACAAGGAAAAAGCTACAGCTATGCAAATGCGCGAGGAAGCCCGTAAAGTTGAGCTTCGGGCTCGCAACGAGGCACTGCAAAAAGCCGAAGAAGAAAAAGTTAAGGCGGCCGCGCTGAAGGCTGAACAAGAAGCCAGGGAAAACGCTGAAGCTCGGACCCAGCTGCTTAGTTTGCCCGCAGAGGAAGAGCTTATCGAGGAAAGCCAGACTTTACAGTCAGCCATTAACGAAGAAAAGCCAGCCGTCTCAATTTCCAGCCTGATGGAACGCATTAAGAACAAGCTCGAAAGCCCAAAAGAGCCGGCGACCACTGAGTTTATTCCCACGGCTCCCGCAGTCCAAAAGATCACGGATGGACCGACCGAGATCTCCCAGGGGACAATTAAGGGAATTGCGGCTGGGGCTGGTTTTATGCGCTCGTTGGAAGAGAAGACTAAAAACGCGCTGGATAAACCTGTGCTTGATCGGGACGGTGTACCTACCCCAATTTCCGGGCTGTCTGTCATGAACAAATTACTCATTGCCATCATCGTACCTTTGGTGATCGTTGCCATCGCGGTTGGCATTTACTTATCAAAGGGCATATCCACCCAATACGAAAGATTGATGAACCAGGCTCGGGGAGCGGTTGCCAGCGCTCAATCGGCAAAAACCCAGGAACAGCAGCGCGACAACTGGCAAACAGCTTATACCTGGCTTGCCCAGGCAGAAACCTATAAGACCAGCGAAGAACTTGTTCAAATGAAATCCGAGGTTCAAAAAGCACTTGATAACCTAACCGGTGCGGTTCAACTCACATTTACCAAGATCCTGTCTTCAGCCCAGAGTGGCAGCGAAGCCAGCCTGACACAAATTGCATCGGTCGGGAACGACCTGTTTGCACTTGACATCACCTCGGGTAAAGTACTGCACATGACCCATGATGAAAAAGGCTACCTGTTTGACCCTGCTTTCAGTTGTGGGGAAGGCCAGCAGCAAGGGAAAATGCTTGGCAAAGTGGTTGCGATTACCCTCATTCCCCTCAGTAACAAACACGAAGCTCCACTGCTTGTCTTGGATAATGCAGGCAATGCCGCCTTCTGCAAACCAGGCGCTGAAGCCGCTGTTATCACGCTCATAGCTCCTGAAGGGGGCTGGGGAGGCATCCAGAGGATTTATTATGATGCCAATGGCAGTCGGCTTTACGTCTTTGACCCTATAAAGAACGCTCTTTGGATCTATACTGGTTTTACGGATGAATTCCCTAAAGCACCAATACCTTACTTCGATGACCCAAGCTTTGCCTTAAGTGATGTGAAAGATTTGGTAATTAATCGGGATGAGTCCTTTTACCTTTTCAAAGATGGCCACACAGCACACTGCCTTGCCTCCTCAGTCACCGGAACGATAGACTGCCAGAACCCCATGCCTTATGGAGATTCGCGGCCAGGTAAAGAGGAGAGTCAACTTAGCACTATTAAATTCTCCCACCTTAACTATGCCCCGTCTCCGGATGCGGCCATCTATTATCTTGACCCGCAGGATGCCTCCCTCTATCAATTCAGCCTCAAACTAAATCTGAACGACGTAAAACGGGCTGCCGCAGTTTCACCCTTCAATTTTTCAAAAGGGGTCACTGCTTTAGGAATGGCTAATGACCGCATTGTCTATCTCGCTTTTGGTCCGGATCTCTACGCCTCGCCTCTGCCATGATCGTCAATTATTCGTAAAAACGGCCCTCATTCAGTCTGCGGTGTTACAATTTTCAACTGTTATGTGCCTGTTTTTTATAGCAGGCTAATTTTCAGTTATCAAGGAGACGTATGGCTCAAGAAGACCCCAGAATGCAGAAATTAACCGAGAAAAAAGCCGCCAATTTACTTGGTGGAGGTCAGGCCCGCATAGACCGGCAGCATGCCAAAGGGAGTTTGACTGCGCGTGAACGCATCGAACTCTTTCTTGACGCAGGTAGCTTCCGCGAGTTGGATGCTTTTGTAACCCAACAAGCTGATCCAGGTGCCGAGAGCATCCCAGGGGATGGCGTTGTGACCGGTTACGGCAAAGTGGACGGCCGCCAGGTCTACGTCTATGCCCAGGATTTCACTGTCCAGGGCGGGGCATTGGGCGAGATGCACGCTAACAAGATTTGCCGCATAATGGATTTGGCTGCTAAAACCGGGTCCCCGGTGATTGGCATGATCGATTCCGGGGGTGCACGCATCCAGGAAGGCGTCAAGAGCTTGGGCGGATACGCCAAGATTTTCCGCAAAAACGCTCAATATTCCGGCGTCGTTCCCCAAATCAGCATCATCCTCGGACCATGCGCAGGAGGAGCCTCATATTCCCCTGCATTGACCGATGTCGTCATCATGAATCGAGGAAAGTCTTACATGTTCCTGACCGGACCCGCGGTTGTAAAAGCTGTCACCGGCGAAGAGGTTGACCAGGAAACCCTCGGTGGAGCCGATGTTCACCTCGCAACCAGTGGCAATGCCCATTTGGTCGGCGCGGATGAAAAAGAATCCCTGGCCATTGCCCGCAATGTCCTTTCGTATCTGCCTTCAAATTGCGTAGAGTCCGCTCCGCTTATGCCGATTACGGATGACCCGACCCGCCGTGACGAGGACCTTAACATCATTGTGCCAATGGATCCAACTGAACCATACAGTCTTTATGAAGTTATTCACTCAGTTGTTGATAATGGCAGCTTCCTCGAGTTCCAGCGCGGTTTTGCCCCAAACGCGATTGTCGGGCTTGCGCGCCTGGGAGGCAGACCTGTGGGCATCATCTCTCAAAATCCGATGGCATTGGCCGGTGTGATGGATATTGATTCAGCTGACAAGATCAGCCGCATGGTGCGTTTTAGCGATGCCTTCAATCTGCCTATAGTCACCTTTGTAGACTCTCCGGGCTTTTTACCGGGTGTGGATCAGGAACATCGCGGTGTCATCCGCCACGGCGCAAAAGTACTCTTTGCCTACGCTGAAGCAACTGCCCCTAAGGTGAGCGTGGTTACCCGCAAAGCTTACGGTGGGGCTTATGTGGCTTTGAGCAGCAAGTATATTGGAACAGACATTTGTTATGCCTGGCCTTCAGCCGAAATCGCCGTGATGGGTGCAGAGGGTGGCACTAACATCCTTTACCGCAAGATGATCGAAACAGCCACTGACCCTGCTGCCGAACGTGCGAAATACGAAAAAGAATACACCGAAACGTACCTCAACCCCTATCTTGCAGCCCAAGCTGGGTATATCGATGATGTCATTGAACCTGCTGAAACCCGTCAAAAATTGATTGAGGCGCTCGATGCCCTACAAAATAAAGTTGAACCAACCATTCCCCGCAAGCATGGGAATATCCCGCTCTAAGGAGAAAAGATGGAAAAAGGATTGATTATTTCTGCAATCGGCATGGGACTGGTTTTCGTTCTCATTATCTTGCTTTGGTTCATAATGGCTTTTCTGGTCAAAGTGACCGAAAACTTCAAAGGAACCAAAGAGGAGGAAACCCCAGTCGAGGCAGCGGAAGCAGACCAGATTTTGGCTTTCCCAACTGAAAACAAAGCTCATCTGGCAGCCGCGCTGGCAGCTGCTGCGGTGGTTGCCGTAACCCTCAAGTCTAAGAAACCACATATAAACACATTTCAAACGAGCAGCCCAGCCCTGGGGTCTTCATCCAATTCTTGGCTGAACGTTGGCAGAGTGCGCCAAATTCTTGCACGAAAAGGACGTTAAGATGTTGATTAAAGTTGAAATTGATGGTCAAGTTTACGAAGTAAAGATCCTTGAAATTCAAGGCGATGAAGTTCTGACCGAAGTTGCTGGTAAGACTTATGGTGTTAACTTTGGCAGCCAGACAGTCCAAACGCAGTCTACACTACCCACTCCTGCCAAGACCTCTGCAGAGCCAGAAACCGCTGCGGCCGCAGTGCCAGAGGCCAAGACCATTCCTGAGGGCGAAGGTGCCTTAACCTTAAAATCACCTCTGCCAGGTACGATTGTAGAAATCAAAGTCAAGGCCGGCCAAACTGTCAAGAGCGGCGAGGTGCTTATGGTCCTTGAGGCCATGAAAATGAAAAATTCCATTCGTTCCTTAAGGGATGGGATTTGGCAGAAGTTTACGTCAACTCAAAAGATCAGGTTAAGCACAACCAACCCTTGCTGCGCTATGGGGAGTAAGGAATGACGGGAACACTGTTACAGGAACTGACAAAAGG
The DNA here is from genome assembly GCA_011620445.1 of Anaerolineaceae bacterium. Classification (GTDB taxonomy): domain Bacteria; phylum Chloroflexota; class Anaerolineae; order Anaerolineales; family Anaerolineaceae; genus Mesolinea. The sequence goes on from WOZB01000005.1 coordinate 6,276, forward strand.
CTTTGCGGCCTTTGGTTGGCAAAACGCACTGATGATCGTGGTAGCGCTGGTGCTGATCTATCTGGCCATCTGGAAAGATTACGAACCTACGTTGCTGATCCCGATCGGATTTGGCTGTCTTTTAGCCAACCTGGGCATGTCTTATCAAGTCGGTTTTATGAAGGTCATTTATGATGCCGGGATTAAGACCGAACTCCTCCCGCTGCTTATTTTTATTGGCGTAGGCGCGATGATTGACTTCAAGCCCTTGCTTTCACAACCCAGTTTAGTGCTTTTGGGGGCTGCAGGCCAATTTGGCATTTATGCCACCCTTCTGCTTGGTCTGGCACTTAAGTTCACCTTGCCACAGGCAGCGGCAATTGGCAGCATCGGTGCCATTGATGGGCCGACCGCCATCTTTGTCAGCAGTAAGCTGGCACCCGAGCTGCTAGCTCCCATCGCGGTGGCAGCATATTCATACATGAGTCTGATTCCCATCATCCAACCCCCTATCATGAAGTTGATGACCTCAAAGCAGGAACGCTCCATCCATATGGACTATGCCCCCAAAGAAGTCTCGCCTTTGGCAGTCATCCTCTTCCCAATCCTGGTTACTTTCTTAGTTGCTCTGGTTGCTCCTGATGCTGCCCCCCTGATGGCAGCCCTCATGCTTGGCAACGTTTTACGAGAAGCTGCAGGCGTTGAACGCCTCAGCTATACCGCTCAACATGAGCTCATCAACATCGCCACCCTTTTCCTGGGTTTAGCCATTGGCTCAACCATGATTGGCAAAGACTTCTTAAACCTCCAAACCCTGGGAGTGCTGCTTCTTGGTTTGGTAGCTTTTGTGATCGACACGGTGGCTGGGCTTCTGTTTGGAAAGTTGATGTGCGCTGTCACCAAGGGCAAGGTCAATCCCCTCATCGGTGCTTGCGGCATTTCTGCATTCCCTATGGCGGGGAGGCTTTCTGCCAAAGCAGCCCTGGAGGCTGACCCAACCAACTTTATCCTCATGCATGCCATGGGTGCCAATGTGGCTGGGCAACTGGGCAGTGTTATCGCTGGCGGTTTACTGCTTGCCCTGGCAATGGGCATCTAATTTACAGTTTTTATCTTCCTGGAATAGAAAAGCCAGCTAAAAGCTGGCTTTTTTGCTGGTTGCATCGGTAAAGGGCAAAATAGTCTTAGTCAAAATTTATGCATCCAATTTGTATCCGCGCCCACGCACAGTAAGAATCATCTCAGGTTTCCTTGGGTCCAGTTCTATGGCGTCTCTAAGCCAGCTGATATGAACATCCAAAGTGCGTGTGTCGGCAGTGTAGTCGGTTTGCCATACTTCCTTGAACAAGTTTTCACGTGTATGGATTTCACCAGGTTTTTCCATCAGGATCTTGAGAAGCGACACTAACCTGGGGGTTAAGCGGGTTTCTTTCGCGCCGCGACTGACCACATTGGTAAGGGTGTTCAATTTGAGGGGTCCTCTGACCACGATTTGCCTGGAAGGGGTCTTTTGATAAAGGCGAATGCAATTAACCAGCTTTTGAACCGTGAAGGGCAGCAGAAGTACAGAATTGGCGCCGCAAGCTTTGAAATTCTCGTCCTCAGCACTCAGAATGAGGATCTTTGGGGTTTCAGGTTGAAGATTGTGAAAGCGATTGACTATGCGTTGGCCATTGGTTCGCAGTGAGGCAGCGTTAATGATTATCACGTCCGGGTTGCAGGTATCAATCTTCCGAAGGCCGGCAGTACCATTCTCAAAGGGGTGCACGATAAAGCCTCTTTGGATTAAATCCTGATAGAAACCCACCTCACCATTCTGCTTTTTCTGAACGAGGAGGAGTATTGTGGCCTGATTTTGTTCAAAACTTTTCTTCTTCAAATCGTCCTAATCTGCAGCAAGTATGGTCTTATTCCTATTTTTCAACCCTGAGAAGCCATATTTTTGACGGGAGACTTATTATATCCGAATGTTAAAGAATCTGTGTTAAAGAATCTGAAATTTCTTAAAATATCAGGGAGAGCTTCGTTTTCAGCCACACATCGCCCTCTGGCATGTTAGAATTTAGATTCTGAAGCATATGGATAAATTGATTAAATGCACAATACATAGCATACGGGTCTCTCTAACCAGTGATGACCGTATCGTCGTACTCAAGCAGGAAGACCGCGACCGGTTTTTGCCAATTTGGATCGGCAAATTTGAAACTTCCAACCTGACTCTGAAC
>WOZB01000164.1 GCA_011620445.1 Anaerolineaceae bacterium
GCGGCCCTGGCTATCCCAAGCCAGACCTTGTGGGGTGCGGTGGCCAATGGAATACACCGGGTTGCCCCAGGGGTTGCCCTCGGGAACCGCGCCTTCATCTGTCAGCCGCAGGATCTTACCTTCCAGGGCTTGAGGGTCTTGAGCAAGCTGCGGACTACCGGCATCACCCGTTGTGATATAGAGTAAACCATCCGGACCGAACCGAATACGTCCGCCATCGTGATTTGAGGAGCCTTTAATCCCTTCCAGGATGACTATCCGATCACTGACCGTGTGATCTGCATTGTAGGTGTAACGTTCAACCCGGTTGGTTAGTGAGCCAGTGTCGTTTGTGGTCAGGTAGATGTAAAGCCACTGGTTGTTAGCAAAATCGGGATGCAGTGCCAGCCCCAATAAACCACCTTCGCCGGTCTCGCGCACACCAGAAATGGTGAGTTGTTTCCCCTCCTTATCAATCAAGGCGAGAATGCCCGACCGTTCAGTAGCCAGGATGCCGCCTTCCGGCAGGAAGGCAATTTCCCATGGGGTATCCAATCCTTTAGCTACCTGTGTAATCAATTCGAGGCTTGGCGTGGGGGTTTGAGTCTCTGCTTCGGTTTGCGGTATGGCCGTCCCTGAATCACCCGGGCTTGTAGCTTCGGGCTGGCTTGGCACAACCACTTCGCCAGCGCCTTCCGACGTTGGGCTGGTTATTTGAACTGATGGAACCGCTAAGGTAGTTGTTTCTTCAAGGATGGGCGCGTTTTGCGTGCCAGCATTGCAGGCAGATAAGGCAATTAAGCCTATTGCAATAATGATTAGAAGTTTGATCCTTAACATAGTCAACTCCTTCTTTTTTTCATTTTAGGCAGACTCAATGCCTTAAACAACCAGTTGTTTAACCTTTGCGCAGAAACACGTTTTACACTGCTAAAGTAAAGGTCAGACTTGTGACTGAAAGTTGAGGGGAATTAATTCTGGTAAAAATCACGCAAAGGATTGGTATGGTGAGGGTCGCGCAGCTTACGCAGGCCGCTGGCCTCAATTTGGCGGATGCGTTCACGCGTTAAGCCAAACCGGGCAGAAATCTCTTCGAGTGAACGGTTGACCCCATCCAGTAAACCGAAGCGCATTTCGAGCACTTCTCGTTCTTTGTCTGAGAGGTTGCCCAAGGATTTCTGCACCATCTCTTTCAGGCTGTTGCGCATGGCGTCGGCCATGGGCTCTTCTGCATCCACATCTTCAATGTAATCCCCGAGGGTACTGTTATCTTCATCCCCAACTGGGGCTTCAAGCGAAACTGGCTCTTCGGCGCTTTTAAGGATTTGCTCCACCTTTTGAGTGGCACTTTCCCAACGGTGCAGCAAGCCTGGGTCGGCCAGGTGCTTGCTGTCGCCAAGTTCCAAAATTGCTTTTACATCTTCATCTGCCAAAAAACCGGACTGAACAGCCATCTCGGCGAAAGTTGGGTCACGCCCCAGGCTCTGCACCAGGTTATGCTGTACCTTGATGAGTTTTGAAATCATCTCCACCATATGCACCGGAATGCGGATGGTGCGCGCATTCTCGTTTAAATAGCGGCTGATGCTTTGCCTGATCCACCAGGTTGCATAGGTAGAAAAACGAAAACCCCTGGCAGGGTCGAATTTTTGGATGGCCTTAAGCAGCCCCATGTTGCCTTCCTGAATCAAGTCCATCATGCCGGTCCCGCGGTAGTTGTATTTCTTGGCAACGCTGATAACCAGGCGCAGGTTGTTTTCAACAAGGGCGTGCGTAGCTATCTTTGAGTTTTCTTTTATCTCTTCGAGAGTTTTCTGTAGTTCCGCTTCTTTTGGAAGCCAGGGACTATCCACTTCTTCTGGGTCCAGGCGTGCGTCCTTGCAGCAGATTTCAGAAATCTTTTGGGATGTATTGACAGGCAGAAGATAAGCATCTGTCGCAAAACGAAATAAGTTGCGGGCTAATTCGTTCCAATGCTTATCCTGCCCCCAATTGGGGCTTTCAAGAAATTTTCGGATATAAGAGGTCCCTTTTGCCAAAACATTGGCGTGCAAGTTTGAGGCTTCAGATATTACTTTTTCCATTACTGGCGGCTCGATCTTGAGGTGCTTGCAGTCGTTCAGTACTTGCTGCCAGCTGCTCTGCATATCCTGATAAAGGAGGCTGTAGTCCAAACGCCCTGCTTCGGTCTTAAAAGCGGAGAGAAAGGCTACTGCCTGGACGGCCATTCCCAGGTGAAATTCTTGGGCTTCATCCAGCAAGGCATCCTGTTTGATATCCCGCAAGTAAAGTTGTATGGTTTCTTCGGGCAGTTCAGAAAGCGCCGACCGGTCGATTTTCTCCGCCGTAAAGCCTGGTTCTTCCAGTTTCTCCAGCTCGTCAAGATCAAGAATCAGAGGTTCATCCAACGAATTTGTTTCGTCCGAATCAAGGTCTGGTGCTTCGTCCTGAAAATCAAATTCGTCGTCCATCAGGATCTCCTCGATCTGGGTTTGATTTCAGGCATACGATAGGTAGAGACCTTGCGCATCGGCTCATAAACCCCGAAGGCTTTGTCAATCTTGCGGCGCTGCTCAAGCTGCTCAAAAAGCAAGATTTGCAGTTCCTCATCCGTGTAAGGTTTCTCTTCCTGGGCATCCTGTAGATAAAGCAGGCTGAGCGTGCGGCTCTCAATCATGGCTTTTCGCAGGCGCAGAATGTTGCGCACCTGGTCCTGCAATTCTTTTTCTTCGCTGGGTTGGATGCTTGTTTCAGGCAGATCCGGCGTTGGGGCTGCTTCCAATATGTCCGGAAGATGTTCTGCCAGGTAATCTTTAGCTGAAACCTCATCCTGGGCAAGGCTGGCAAGCACGATCCTGAAAGCTTCCCGACAGTCGGCTTCGTTGAAGTCTGCCGTATTCAGAATACCTACGTCATTTTTTGCCAAAACCTGGTCCAGTTTGTACTTATGTTCCGGGTTCTCAATCAAGTATAGGATGGTGTGCAGTTCCAGCGCACGATTGCCTTCAGCGCGGCCTGCTTTCTGCAGTTTGGCAGAGGGCAAAAGGTCACCGCTGGCCTGCATGCGCCGTCGGGTTGTAGGGCGGGCAGTCGAGGTGAGGGATAAAGAACGTTCATCAATGCGCAATTTACGGGCTAATGATTGGCGGTAGGTCTCACGCTCGACCGGGTTGGGCACGTCTGCGATCAAGTGCATAACCTGGTCAGCAATATCACGTTTGACTTTGGCGTCGTTCAGGTCTTTTCCAGCCATAAGGCTATTCATGACATGTTCCACGATTGGTTGAGCATTCAGCATGATCTTCTTCCAGGCTTCAGGGTCAGCCAGGGCGATTTCATCCGGGTCCTTTCCGTCTGGCAGAGAAGTAACCCTGATATCCGCGCTCAGGCGGCTCTCAGTGCGCAGATGCGCAAGCGCATCAAAGGAAAGTTCCCTCACCTGGTCCATACTCTGACGGGCAGTTTCAAGGCCTTTGAGGGTAGCTTTGTCACCGGCAGCGTCAGGGTCCAATGCCAGCACGATGTTGCGGGTGAATTTCTTTACCAATTTGAACTGGTCCTCAGTGAGGGCGGTGCCCATGCCCGAAACCGCGTTGTCAAACCCGCTTTGGTGCAAGCCTATTACGTCCATATAGCCTTCCACGATGACCGCCTGGTCATTGCGGCGGATGGATTGGCGGGCCATATCCAGCCCGTAAAGCAGCCGGCCTTTATCAAAGAGCTCCGTCTTGGGCGAGTTCATGTATTTGGGGACGTCGTTCGGGTCAAGCACACGACCTCCAAAACCCACCATCTTGCCATAAGTCTCCCTGATGGGGAACATGAGACGGTTGCGGAATTTATCGTAAGTGCGCCCTTCCTCTCCTTCGGTCAGCATGCCGCCTGCCAATATCAAAGCTTCTTTGTATCCTTTACGCTTTAGATGCTCGGCCAGATCGTTCCAACCGCCAGGGGCGTAACCAAGACCCCAGATTTTGATGGTTTCGTCGGTTAGGCCACGTTTGCGGAGGTATGCCAGGGCGGCCATGCCAGGAGTGGTTTCCAACATTTGCTGGCGATAATAAGTCACACAATCTTCCAACATCTGGCTGATCTGGGCATTAACTTCCTGATGGGCTTCCACTTCCGGGGTCATGGGTTTCAGAACGATGCCGGCTTTATCGGCCAGATACTTCAGAGTTTCTGAGAAATCCCAACCTTCTTTCTTCATGACAAAGCCAAATATGTCTCCGCCTTCATTGCACTGACCGAAACAGCGCCAGGACTGGGTATCCGGGAAGACGACAAATGCAGGAGTGCGGGTATTGCTGTGGAAGGGGCAGAAGCCAATGTAATTTTTACCGGTGCGGCGCAGTTTTACTCCGCCTTGGGAGACAAAGTCCACAATATCGAGTTGTGCTTTAATGTCATCTACAACGGTCATAGCTTCCTGATTATGTTAATCTTGCGATGATTTTACCCGACAAAACAGGACAATCCTGAGCAAAACAACATAAAAATAAACGCTGACGCGGCAAGCCGGTCAGCGTTTATTGTACCTTAGTTCATACCCGCTTAACTGGCCTTGGGCTCTTCGCCTGCGGCTGGTTCCCCTGGGTTGCTGTAATCCATGGCAGCGAGCTGCTCATAAACTTTCCAACGGCGATCAGCATCCTGCTGGGCTCCGCGCATCAACTCTTCAGCGCGTTGTTCATCAGACTGCAACAGCATGCGGTAGCGGTTCTCGCTGTAAGCATAATCCGCAACCTTGATTGTGGGGGCTTTGGAGTCCAATTGCAGCGGGTTTATACCGATTTCCTCCCGGCGTGGGTCGTAACGGTAGGTTACCCAGGCACCGGAATTGACTGCAGCTTTCTGCTGGATTAAGCCCTTCCTCATGTCAATGCCGTGTGAAATACAATGACTGTAGGCGATGACGAGGCTTGGGCCTTCGTAAGAATCGGCTTCAACCAGGGCTTTGAGTACCTGGCCGTCGTTGTAGCCCATGGCTACTCGGGCTACATAGATATTACCGTAGGTCATGGCAATCTGGCCTAAATCTTTCTTGGGTTTATCCTTGCCATTGGAGGCAAATTTGGCCACAGCAGCACGCGGGGTCGACTTAGAGCTTTGGCCGCCGGTATTGGAGTAGACTTCGGTATCGAGCACAAGTACATTGATGTCCTTGCCGGATGCCAAAACGTGGTCCAAACCGCCGAAGCCAATATCGTAAGCCCAACCGTCACCGCCCATGATCCAGACCGTCTTGCGGATGAGATAATCAGCCAGGCTCTGCAGTTGCAGCAGGTCGGCATCTGTCGTGCCTTCAAGATTATTCTTCAGCTTGGCAACACGAGCACGTTGGTCGCGGATTTCACCTTCGGTTTTCTGGCTGGCATTCAAAATTTCTTCTGCCAGTTCTTTACCAACAGCGTCGGCTTTCTTTTGCAGCAATTCTTTGGCAAATTCATTGAATTTGTCGAGTGTAAAGCGCATCCCTAAACCAAATTCCGCATTGTCCTCAAAGAGTGAGTTCGACCAAGCGGGCCCGCGACCTTCGCCATTAACTGCCCACGGGGTAGTCGGCAGGTTGCCGCCATAAATGGAGGAACAGCCTGTGGCATTGGCAACAATCATGCGGTCGCCAAAGAGTTGAGAAACCAGACGAATGTACGGGGTCTCACCGCAGCCGCCGCAAGCACCGGAGAACTCGAACAGGGGTTCGAACATCTGAGAGTTCTTGACAGTGGTCAAAGGAACATCCGCGCGGTCAAAGTGAGGGATATCCAGGAAGAATCTGAAGTTCTCAGCTTCCTGTTCACGCAAGGGAGGTTGTGGCTGAAGCATGATGGCATGAATGCTGGGGTCTGTCTTGTCCTTGCCAGGGCAGTTTTCTACGCAGAGGCCGCAGCCGGTGCAGTCTTCAGGAGCTACCTGTACAGTGTAGGAATAGCCTTCCTTCCAGTTGCCCGATTTAGAGAATACGTGCTTAAAGGTCCTGGGAGCTTTTTCAAGCAGCTCATTGGGGTAAACCTTGGTGCGGATAGAGGCATGTGGACAAACAAAGGAGCATTTGGCGCATTGGATACAAAGCTGTGGGTTCCAGACTGGAATTTCCAGAGCAATGTTGCGTTTTTCCCACTTGGTGGTGGCGGTCGGGAAGGTGCCATCATCAGGCATCTGGCTGACTGGGACATCATTACCTTCGAGGTCAATGAGCGCACCTAAAGTCTCGCGGACATAGGCTGGGGCTTCAGCGGGAACGCCCGGTTTGCGGCCAACAGTGGCAGTAACCGTGGCGGGTAACTTGACCTCGTGCATATTGCGGATGGAGGAATCTACAGCATCATAGTTTTGCTGGACGATTGCATCACCCTTCTTGTGATAGGTCTTGTAAATGGAGTGCTTGATGGCGTCGATGGCTTCGTCTTTTGGCAGAACGCCAGAAATGGCAAAGAAGCAGGTCTGCATGATGGTGTTGATACGGTTGCCCATGCCAGCTTTTTCAGCCACATCATAGGCGTCAATCACGTAGAAGCGGATCTTCTTGTCAATCAAAGACTTCTGCATTTCTTTAGGCAGTGTATCCCAGACTTCATCCGGCCCGTAGATGCTGTTCAGCAGGAAGACGGAACCAGGGCGGGCATACTTGAGCATGTCATAGCGGTCAACAAAAGAGACCTGGTGGCAACCGATAAAGTTAGCCTGGCCAGGGGCAATAAAATAAGGGGCTTTGATGGGCTCAGGGCCGAAGCGCAAGTGCGAAACAGTAATGCCGCCGGATTTCTTGGAGTCGTACTCAAAATAGCCCTGGGCGTAGTTGGGTGTTTCAATGCCGATAATCTTGATGGAGTTCTTATTCGCGCCAACCGTACCATCAGAACCAAGACCATAGAACAAGGCCTGAACCACGTTTTTGGGCAGGATTTCGAACTCAGGATCGTAGCTGATGCTCAGATGGGTGACATCGTCATTAATGCCAACAGTAATTTGGCGGCGGGGTTTTTCCGCATCCAATTCGTCGTAAACACCTTTGACCATGGCCGGGTTGAAATCCTTGGAGGACAAGCCGTAGCGGCCACCGATAACCAGGGGCATTTGCATGAAGGGGTTGATGCCGAGGTCTTCACCGACACGCAAGGCATTGATTACATCTTGATAGAGGGGCTCGCCAATGGAGCCAGCTTCTTTGGTGCGGTCCAGGACGGCAATTTTCTTGACGGTCGCAGGCAGCGCTTTAACAAAGCTCTCAACGGGGAATGGGCGGAAAAGGCGCACATCAATGACGCCCACTTTTTCACCCCTGGCGTTTAGGAAGGCGGCAGTTTCAGAAGCCGTTTCAACACCAGAGCCCATGATCACGATGACCTTCTCAGCATCATTGGCACCATAGTACTCAATGGTATGGTACTGGCGGCCAGTCAGGTCTGCGAAGCGATCCATCTCTTCACTGACAATGCGCTCGACTTCGTTGTAGTAACGGTTGACAGTCTCGCGAGCCTGGAAGTAAACATCCGGGTTCTGGGCAGTACCGCGCAGGACTGGGCGGTCTGGGGTAAGGGCGCGCTTGCGGTGCTCGAAGATCATTTCCTGGTTGACGAATTGCAGCAGGTCCTCATCCGTGAGGCGTTCCATTTTGTTAATTTCATGGGAGGTGCGGAAGCCGTCAAAGAAGTGCAGGAAGGGTACGCGGGCGCGCAGGGTCGCGGCGGTTGAGATGGCAGCGATGTCTTGGGCTTCCTGAACGGAATTGCTGGAAATCAGCGCCCAACCGGTCTGGCGGGTGGCCATCACGTCCTGATGATCGCCAAAAATGGAGAGGGCTGAGGCGGCCAGAGAACGGGCAGAAACATGGAAGACGGTCGGGGTTAATTCACCGGCAATCTTATACATGTTTGGAATCATCAGCAGTAAACCTTGGGAAGCTGTAAAGGTGGATGTCAGAGCACCCGCTTGCAGTGCTCCGTGCACGGCACCAGCAGCTCCACCTTCGGACTGCATTTCATTGACAGAAGGGATAGTGCCCCAAACATTTGGAACACGTTCTGCCATCCATTGGTCAGCAAATTCGCCCATGGGGGATGATGGCGTAATAGGATAAATCGCGATCACTTCGCTAAGCCGATAGGCGACGTAAGCGGTAGCCTCGTTGGCGTCTGTCATGACCATTTCTCTGTTCATTGTCACTCCTTGTTATATCGGGATTGGCCCGTTTTATACACACATTAAAAAACACACAGCATCGCTTGTGTCGTTTTATTGTACCTGAATTTATTAGAAATGATTATTAATATTCATTAGAAAATGTGTTGCCGATTTGTTAGAAAATGTGTTACCGAGAGCCATAATTTTGCCAGTGTTTTACCCCTCGGATTTCTGAATAGTGCTTCCAAAGG
>WOZB01000269.1 GCA_011620445.1 Anaerolineaceae bacterium
TGAGGCCTAGGGCTTTTAGCAGGAACTTCTGGTTAATTAAACGATCCGGCCAGCAAACCCAAATTCGGTGGCGCTGGCCGGTTTTCGTTACTAAGCTGTTTTGGGATTAATCTCAAGACCCGCGAACCCGGCAGCGCGTTTCAACAAGCAGTCTGGCAAGCCTTGCAGGAAATCCCATTCGGCGAGACCTGCATCTATGCGCAGTTGGCAATCGGGCTTGGAGAACCCAACGCGCCTCGAGCAGTTGGCAATGCCAATGGAAAAAACCGGATTGCCATTGTCATCCCCTGCCACGGTGTAATCCGCATGGCCAGATAGGCGGCTATGGCGGCAAAAAAGAACGCAATCAGTGGCTGCTGGCACACGAAGCTGAATTGCTTTCCAGGTCATAATCTAAGACAAATTGAGGATTATTTGAGCAAACTGTTAGCCCTCTGCCAGATTTCATCGAACATGGCAGCGGTCAATTTTCCGGTTTGAGTGTTCTGCAGGCTGGGGTGATAAGAACTAAGTAACCATGGCAGGCCGTTACCTGCTTCAAAGAATTGGTTATGACCAAAAGCAACGTTTTTCTTGTTGATTCCCTTGCAGAACGGCAGATCCAGCCAACTATCAAAGGCGATTTTACCCAGCAAAACAACCCCCTGCAGATTTTGCAATAAAGCCAGTTCGGCTTCCAACCAGGGGCGGCAATTCCGAATCTCCTCTTGAGTGGGCTTGTTGGCTGGCGGAGCGCAGCGGCAAATGGCAGTAATAGAGATGTCCTTTAGCCGCATGCCATCCTCTTGGTCTTGTGCCTTGGCTTGGTTAGCCAAACCAGCACGGAAAAGCGATGGAAAAAGGAAATCCCCAGAGCCATCTCCCGTGAACATACGCCCGGTGCGATTGGAGCCATGAGCCCCCGGCGCCAGACCCAGGATGAGAATGCGCGCATAGGGGTCCCCAAAACCAGGAACCGGCTTTCCCCAGTAAGTTTGATCTCGAAAAGCCCGCCGTTTCACCCGGGCTACTTCTTCGCGCCAGGCTACCAGGCGCGGGCATTTTCGGCAGGCAGTGATTTCCTGCTCAAACGCATCTAATACTGGAGGAAAATCACTCATTATCCAGCCTGATCGGCTTTTGCGCGTGAATGCACCTGCTCGAGCAGCATATCCACCATGGCTATAGGGTCGGGAATGCTAATGCCGGGCAGATTGCGCAGGATGCTCTCCAACGGGTCGTTTTGCATGAGCACTTCGTAATCCACGCCCAGGGTGGCATCCTTGAGGGCATTTTCATCAATCGCGCCCAACAACATGGACTTAAGCTCGCGGAAGAAGGGACCGCCGTATGGGTCTTGTTCCCACTCTTTGATAGTGGACTCACGGTTAAGAATGCAAGGCAATTTTTGAGTGGAATTGAGCCTGGCAGGTAGCACAGCCCGAATGTCTTGAGAAGAAGCACCGATCAAAATCTCAAAATCGTCAGAATCTGCCACCCACTGTTTGTACATGGGGTGCCAATAGGCGAAACTGCGGAAATCTAGATGCATAGTAACCGTCTTAGTCTCGCCCGGCTCGAGAGCCAGTTTCTCAAAGCCCTTAAGTTCTTTATCCGGCCTGGAGATTTGCGGGTTGCGTTGGCGGATGTAAATCTGCACCACCTCCTTGCCAGCAAGGCTGCCAGTATTGGTAACATCGACTGAGACATTCACGCCTTCCTGATCGTTGAATTCTGCGGTTGATACCCGGGCGTTCGAATAACTGAAATGGGTATAACTGAGGCCGAAGCCGAAGGGGAACTGCACTCGCTTTTGCATTTTGTCGTAATAGCGGTAACCGATGTAAAGACCCTCGCCGTACCAAACGTCGTGGGCTTCACCGGGGAAGTTGAGATAAGCGGGTGTGTCCTCCAAATTGAGAGGAAAGGTCTCAGCCAGCTTTCCTGAAGGATTAATGTGGCCGAAGAGGATGCCAGCAATAGCCTGGGCACCTGCCTGACCCATCATGTACGCTTCAAGTACCGCAGGCACCGAGTCAATCCAGGGATTAAGCCTGACGGGAGCGCCGTTGTTGAGGATGACGATGCAGTTGGGCTGCGCGGCAGCCACGGCTTCGATGAGGGCTTGCTGCTGCAGGGTGAGGTCCAGGGAAGAGCGGTCGTAACCTTCAGATTCGATGTGGTCGGGTAAGCCTATAAAGAGCAGGGCAACCTCGCTGGCTTTAGCCAGTTCGACAGCTTGGCTGATCATGTCAGCATTTTCATCATCATCACCGGAATAGCCCTCGGCATAGGTGAAGGCTACTTGTGGGGCTGCTGAGCGCAGAGCATCCAGCGGGGCATCCAATCGGGTGGGGTTGATATGCGAACTGCCATTGCCCTGGTAGTGGGTTTCTACCGCAGTACGGCCGATAACCGCAATCTTTTTCTGGTTCTTAAGGGGTAATAAACCTGAATTCTTGAGCAGCACCATGCCTTCGGCAGCTACTTCAGCAGCCAGCTGATGGTGAGCCTCAGCATTGAACTGACCCTCTTTTTTGGTTTCCCTGGCTTTCGCCAGCACAGTGAGGATGCGCCTAACGGCATCGTCGAGGCGCGCCTCGCTCAATTCGCCGTCGCGCACGGCCTTCACCACGCGCTGCACCTGGGTGTCGTCCGGTCCGGGCATTTCGAGGTCGAGCCCGGCTTTAAGGGCATCCACCTGATCGTGTACAGCGCCCCAATCGGAAACAACCAGCCCTTCAAAACCCCATTCGTTTTTGAGAATATCAGTCAGCAGATGCTGATTTTCGGAAGCGTATGCACCATTGACCTTGTTGTAGGAGCACATCACGGTATAGGGCTGGGCTTCCTTTACAGCTTTCTCAAAAGCCGGCAGGTAGATCTCGCGCAGGGCGCGTTCACTCAGTCTGGCATTTACAACCAGGCGTTGGGTTTCCTGATTATTGACAGCGAAGTGCTTGAGGGAAGTGCCCACGCCCTGGCTTTGAACGCCCTTGATAAAGGCTGTGCCCATCTCACCTGCCAGGTAAGGATCTTCGGAGAAATACTCGAAATTTCGGCCGCAAAGTGGTGTACGCTTCATGTTGACGCCCGGCCCCAAAATGATATCCACACCCTGGGCTACACATTCCTCTCCCAGGGCACGACCCATGCTGTTAATCAACTCGCGATTCCAGGTGGCGGCGGTCAGGGAAGCCGTGGGAAAAGCCGTGGCCGGCTCACTTTGCTGCACACCGGCGTTCTCGTCCGCAATGTGCCGCAAGCCATGCGGGCCATCAGACATGTTCAGGCTTGTTATCCCATGGTCTTCAAAGGGCACGGTAGTCCACTTGGAAGCCCCTGTGCAAATGCTGGCTTTTTGCTCCAGAGTCATGTACTTGATACTAATTTCGGGATCCTTTTGCATCATCTTCACCTCGTCAACCTTGTTTATATCGCATAGAGCCTTTGGTTTTCAGGCAACTTCCATTTTACCTGATAAAGGACTCAAAAAGGACGCACCAGGGCGGCGCGTCCTTCAGAGTGAAGGAATAGATTATGACTTGAACGCTAAAGCCTGCCAGCCAGCATAGCGGGCGGTTTCTTCGAGTTCATTCTCGATGCGCAGGAGCTGGTTGTACTTGGCAACACGATCAGAGCGGGCGGGTGCGCCAGTCTTGATCTGACCCATATTCATAGCCACTGCCAAATCGGCAATGGTGCTGTCTTCGGTTTCGCCGGAGCGATGTGAGCAGACTGCCCGCCAGCCGTGAGACTGGACCATGGTCACAGCCTGCATGGTTTCGGTCAGTGTGCCAATCTGGTTGAGTTTGACCAGCAAAGCATTGCATGCTTTTTCTTCGATGGCGCGGGCGATGCGCTGGGGATTGGTAACCAAGAGGTCATCGCCAACGATCTGCAGGCGGTGGCCATTTTTAGCAGTGAAGTTCTTCCAGCCTTCCCAGTCGTCCTGGGCAAAACCGTCTTCAATTGAAACAATGGGATATTGCTCGATCCAATTAGTCCAGAAATCGATCATTTGATCGGAAGTCAGTTTCTTGCCTTCTTTGCGCAGATTATAAAGGTGGGTATCCTCTTCATAAAGCTCGGAAGCAGCTGGGTCGAGAGCGATACAGACTTCCTCACCAGGTTTGTAGCCAGCTTTGGTAATGGCTTCAAGAATCAGTTCCACGGCTTCCACATTGGCTTTGAGGGCTGGGGCAAAACCGCCTTCATCACCCACCAGCGTGGCATAACCTTTGGATTTGAGGACACCCTTGAGGGACTGGTAGATTTCAGCACCCCAGCGCAAGCCTTCGGCAAACGATTCAGCCGCAAAGGGCATAACCATGAATTCTTGTGCATCAGTGGACTGCCAGTTTGTGTGGGCACCGCCATTAAGGATGTTCATCATAGGCACGGGCAGCGTATGGGCATAAACACCACCGAGGTAACGATAGAGGGGCAGTCCAACAGCAGCAGCCGCCGCTTTAGCAACCGCAAGGCTGGTACCCAGAATGGCATTGGCGCCGAGTTTGGCTTTGTTGGGGGTACCGTCCAATTCAAGCAGCAGCATATCGATCGCTTTTTGTTCAGTGGCGTCCCAACCTTCAAGTTCAGCAGCAATTTCAGTATTGACGTTCTCAACCGCTTTTTGCACGCCCTTGCCGCCATAGCGGCCCTTATCACCGTCACGCAGTTCGAGGGCTTCGTGAATACCAGTTGATGCGCCACTGGGAACGGCCGCGCGTCCAAAAGAGCCATCCCCAAGGATGACCTCCACTTCAACGGTGGGGTTGCCGCGGGAATCCAAGACTTCCAGAGCATTAACATATTCAATAGATGTATCGAGATCCATATTTACCTTCCTTCTTTTTGATGGTTTAAGTATAAACGAGATCAAGGTCAATTCACGCTGCTATGCGGGGTATTCCACCTGCTCAGCGATTCCTTTTTGCTTACAAACAGCCTTTAAAAAGGCGACAAACAAGGGATGCGGCTTAGTTGGCCGGCTCAAGAATTCAGGATGAAATTGACTGCCTACCATGAACGGATGGTCCGCGACTTCGGCAATTTCCACCAGCAAGCCATCGGGCGAGAGACCCGAGAGAGCTAACCCCTTTTCCTGAAGTCCCTGCCGAAAATTGTTGTTCACTTCGTAACGATGGCGGTGACGTTCCTGGATGAGCTTTGGCCCTGCATAGGCTTCTGCAGCCAGGGTACCGGGCTGAAGTTGGCATGGGTAAAGCCCCAGGCGCATGGTACCCCCCATGTTCTTCAGGTTCTTTTGGTCCGGCATGAGATCAATGACCGGGTGCTGGCTGGTATGGTCAAACTCAGAAGAGTTGGCATCTGTAAAGCCCAGGACAGAGCGGGCAAACTCGATGACCATGATCTGCATTCCAAGGCATAGCCCCAAATAAGGGACGCGGTTTTCCCGCGCATATCTTGCCGCCAGGATCTTGCCTTCAATACCCCGGTGGCCGAAGCCTCCAGGCACAAGGATGCCGTCCAACCCAGCCATTTGTTCCAGATTTTCAGTTTTCTCCAAATCAGAAGAGAGGATCCATTCAATGTCCACTTCCACGCCGCACCACAAAGCGGCATGCCGCAGTGCTTCACGCACAGAAAGATAAGCGTCATGCAACGCCACATATTTACCGACCAGGCCGATGCGGATACGCGGTTTATCGCGTTTGCTTTCCTGCACAATCCAAGCCCACTGTGAAAGGTCTGCGGTCTCCCTGGCAGATAAATTCAGTCGCTCAAGTAATATATCTGCCGCTTTGTAAGCTTCCAGAGAGAGAGGAACTTCAAAGAGAATTTCCGAAGTAACCAGGGGAATCACCGCTTCGCTTGCCACATCGCAAGACGAGGCAATTTTTTGGCATAGGTCGGGCTCAACCGGGTAATCGCTGCGGGCTATGATCATATCGGGGAGGATGCCCATGGCGCGAAGCTCCCTTACCGAATGCTGTGTGGGTTTCGTTTTAGTTTCAGCCGTAGCTTTCAGATAAGGCAGCCATGTAAGGTGCACAAAGGCTGAATTATTTCTGCCAAGTTCGTTTCTTAGTTGGCGGATGGCCTCCAGGAAAGGTTGGCTTTCGATATCCCCAACCGTACCGCCAACTTCGATCAATGCAATTTCAGCATCAGTCGATTCTGCCACCAGGCGGATGCGGCGTTTAATTTCATCCGTAATATGCGGGACAACCTGGATGGTGCCCCCCAGGTAGTCACCACGCCTTTCACGGTTGATGACCTCCTCGTAGACCTGGCCGCTGGTTACAGTGCTGTACTTGTTCAGATGAAGGTCGCAGAAGCGTTCGTAATGGCCCAGGTCAAGATCAGTCTCGGCGCCATCATCCAGCACGAACACTTCGCCATGTTGGTAGGGGCTCAGGGTTCCGGGGTCAACATTCAGATAAGGATCCAGCTTTTGAATGGTTATCCTGAAACCCCGCGCCTTGAGCAATCGGCCAACCGATGCCGCGGTTACCCCCTTGCCCACGGAAGAGAGTACACCACCCGTAAAAAAGATGAATTTTGCAGCACTATTGGCCATATAAACCTCAGTTCTTAGCATTAATAGAAGCGGGGAGGGCTGTTATTTTCAGCTCTCCCCGGATTATCTCGGTGTATTACAGGATGCGGCGTGCTAATCAGTCTCTGGACTGTTTGGAACGCATCGTTCGTTCGAAGATATCTTCCGTTTCGCTGTCGGCGGAATAGGTTTTCTTTAGGCGGCCTTGGTTTTGAGGCTTGCGTTTTTCTGCACGGTCCATGGCCTGGCGCAGGGCAATTTCCATGAAGGTGGGGTCAGCAATGACCTCTTCCTCAACCACTACTTCAACTTCTTTTTTGGCAGGTTTTCCACCCTTGCGGGCGGGTTTCTTGTCGTCAGCAGCTTGTTCGGGTTCTTCCTGCAAAGCCTTCATGCTGAGCTTAATTTGTTTCTTGCGCTTGTCCAGGTCCAATACTTTGACCTCGACTTCATCGCCTACTTTGACGACCTCTGAGGGCAGCTTGACATAATTGTGTGAGAGTTCTGAAACATGCACCAGTCCGGGACGCTCAGCACCCAATTCAACGAAGGCGCCGAAGGTTTCCAAACGGGAAACTTTGCCCTTGAGAACCATGCCGGGAGTAATCTCACGCCAGTCAAGAGCGAGGGGCTCTTTCATGGTGAGTTCAACGTGATCCTTGAGGACGCGTTTAACCCAAACTGTGATGGTGTCGCCAACTTTAATGACCTCATCAATGTTTTTGACAATCTCTTCTGATTTTTCAGGATTCAAAACCTGGGAAATATGGAGGAATGCCGGTAAAGTACTGTTGATATCAATCAACGCTCCCTGCAGTGAGGTTTTGAGCACTTTTCCTTCAAACTTCTGCTTAGGTTTGAGTGCGAGATCAGTTGATTGTTCGGTTGGGCTATCCATGCTATTTCTCCAAGGTTGTATTAATCACAAACAATTAGTATAACGATTAAATCGAAGAGAGTCAATCTCAACGTCTCCGGAATCTCAACATCTCCGGAAATTAATATTGGAGGGCTAACTCTTGCGAGAGATTATACTTTGGAAAGCACAAAATCAGGCTTCCAGAATCGGGGTTTGGCAGGCAATTAAATCATTTTCCAGATCTGACCAAATAAGTCTAAATATAAAAACTACCATCGGCCACGTAAAGGACCGAACTGGTAATCAGGAACTGCGAGAGATGATATAAAGAGATAACCCAAAACCGTACGTTTTTCTGCGTGTAATCGAGCGATTCGAAGGCAAGTAATATGTTTGATGCGACGAACAAGATGGCACCAACCAGTGTCATCGTTGCTGGAATTAGGGACCAACCCTCGCGCCAAAAACTGTTTATAGCCATAATGAGTGTTGTCAGAAGAAATACACCGTAAATCAGCCCGTATCGAAAATAGGTCTTCATGTGTGGATCTTTACTTGCGGCAGGTCTGTAAGCCAGCGTTCCAAAAAGGATTACGAGCGCAGGCACCAGAAGTAGGCTTCCCAAAGGAAGCCAGGGGGTCGGCCATTGGCTATAACCTATCGAGTAAAAGAGATGGGCAAAAGCAAACAGACCCATCCCGATAAAAAAAGTGGTCTTCCTCCAAAAGGCCAAAGCGATATCGCCAAGAAGTGAAAAACTCAAAGCAATTATAAAATAAAGATAAGGTGGCTCAGTGTCACCCCGCAAACTGAACCAGGCCATAAGCGGCAGAATGACCAAAGGTTTGGTAATTTTGTAAAGCTTCATGCGCCTCGTGGCAGCGGCGAACCAGGTGATAAGCGCCAAGAGGACAAA
>WOZB01000248.1 GCA_011620445.1 Anaerolineaceae bacterium
CTGCCAGGGGAGACCGGGTGATCATCCGACAAGCTTCCCCTTCTGTGACGCTGGGCGGCGGTGAAGTGTTGAATCCTCACCCTGAAAAGCGTTACAAGCGTTTTGACGCGCCAACCTTGATGCAGCTTGAAAATCTGGCAGCCAGCAGCTCCGCCAGGAGTGTGCTCGATCTATTGAATAGCGGGAATCCATTCAAAGCGCAAAATATCGCAGCAAAACTGCATCTCGGCGAGGCGGAATTGCAGGAAATTCTTCAAAGTCTTGAAGCCGAAGACGAGTTGGTGCTGCTGAACGAGGGAAACGAGAACAATCGGGTGATGATGGGCAAGGCTGCTTTCATAAGCCACAGGGAAGCCTTCCTGAAAGTACTGGCAGGCTTCCACAAAACCAACCCAATGAAAGCTGGCATGGCCCGTGAAGAGCTGCGGGGCACTCTGGCACTCAACAAGGATACTTTCGAACTGCTGGTCGATGTACTGAAAGCAGAAGGCACGCTGCGGGATTCGGGCAGGTTTATTGCGGCAGAAAGTCACGAAATCAAGCTGGACGAAGCTCAAAAGAACAGAGCCGCGCCCTTACTGGCCCAATTTAAGACCAATCCCTACAATCCGCCTGATCAAAAACAACTTGAAGAAGCCTTGGGGGCAGAGCTGGTTGAGGGGCTCGTAGGTTCAGGTCAGTTGGTGCGGGTATCACCTGAGATCCTCTTCAGCCCCGAAGTATATGAGGCTATGAAAGCCTGGGTGCAGGATACTATCAGAACTCAAGGCAGCCTGACTTTGGCAATTTTTAGGGACCAATTCAACACCAGCCGAAAGTACGCCTCGGCCTTTCTTGAGCATCTGGACTCAATTGGCATAACGGCGCGAAAAGGCGACTTCAGAGTGCTAAGGATAGTACAATAAATCACAATATCATATCAACAGGAGAATGAAATGGCTTGGAAAGTACTTGTCACGGATGGTCTTGAAGCAAATGGCAAAGAGATAATCAATCAAAACAACACTGTTATTGATAAAAAAGGCATCGAAGCCGAAGAACTCCTAACGCTAATCCCCGAAGCAGACGCGCTGATCGTGCGTGGGCGCACCAAGGTGACCGCGGACCTTCTCAAAGCCGCCAAGAACCTGAAAGTGGTTGGCCGCATGGGTGTGGGTGTAGACAATATCGACCTCACGGCCGCAAAAGAAAATAATGTGATCGTTGTGAATGCTGCCGTAGCCACATCGGAAGCCGTAGCCGAACTGGCCATGGCTATGATTTTTGGCCTTGCCCGCGAACTGCCGCGCGCGGATGCCACCATGAAAGCCGCTGTTTGGGCTAAGAAAGAATTTGAAGGCATTGAGCTGATGGGCAAAACCCTGGGCGTGCTGGGCTATGGCAACATCGGCCGCCTTACGGGCAAATACGCAGCGGGTATGGGTATGCGCGTGATTTCCTTTGACCCCTATCGGGACAATTACTACATGCGTTCAAATGGCGCAGAAAAAGTAAGTTTGGATGAGCTTTACGCTCAAAGTGACTTCATCACCATTCACATGCCTCTGACGCCAGAGACCAGGCATATGGTCTGTGACAAATCTTTTGGCAAGATGAAAGAAGGCGTGCGGATTATCGATGCAGCCCGCGGTGGTGTGATTGATGAGGAATGCCTGCTGGCTGCACTTGAGTCTGGTAAGGTCGCCGGAGCTGCCCTGGATGTCTTTGAGAAAGAACCACCCGTGGACTGGAAACTAATCCACCACCCCAAAGTGATTGCGACCCCCCATATTGGAGCCCAAACCAAGGAAGCCCAACTACGTGTTGCCCATGATATTGCTGAAGAAGTACTGCGGGCGCTTGACGGCCAGGAATTGCGTTGGAGAATCGTCTGATCACAAGATCGAAACTTTAGGAGAATATGACAATCGAAGAAAATCTTAAGAAACTACGCTCAAACTATAAGGAGATAAGCCAATTAAGTGGGATTATGGCCTTGATGGGTTGGGATCAACAAGTTTATATGCCCAAGGAAGGCGTTGAGGGGCGGGCCAATCAAATGGCCCTGCTTGGTGGCATCATTCACGATAAAGCCACTTCCGAAGAGTTCGGCAAGGTTATTTACGACTTAGTGGCTGAAATTACTGACCTGGACGCTGACGATGACCTGGCCCGGGAAGTGAAACTGACCAAGAAAGCCTACGACCGCGAAACCAAGATCCCCAAAGAATTGGTAATTGAGTCCTCAATTTTGAGCGCCCAGGCCCATAGTGCCTGGTTGGAAGCCAAACAGACCGATGATTATGCCAAATTTGAGCCTTTCCTCAAAAAAACTCTTGACCTGACTCTGCGCCTGGTGGAATTCTTTAAGCCTTACGACCACCCTTACGATGTTTTGCTTGACGTCTACGAACCAGGTATGAAAAAAGTGGAGGTTCAGGCAATATTTGACGCCCTTCGGCCCAGACAGGTTGAAATCCTGCAGAAAATCGCTGCCTCTGAGCAAGTGGACGATTCGATGTTCACAAAGGAATTTCCAATTGATGGGCAAAAACGCATCAATACTTTTCTCACCCGCCTGATGGGCTTGCCAACCGACCGCACCCGCCTTGACGAGACAGAACACCCCTTTACCACCGAATTCGGGTTTGATGATGTGCGCATCACCACCCACTATCACACAAAACAGGTACTTTCTGCTTTAATGAGCACCGTCCACGAAGGCGGGCATGCTCTTTACCAGTTGGGCATGAACCGCGATTGGATGGAAACCGCGCTTGGGCAGCCAATCTCACTCGGCGTGCACGAATCACAATCGCGCCTATGGGAGAATATGGTTGCGCGGTCGCACCCCTTCTGGGAGTTTGTTTACCCCCTGATGCAGATGGAATTCCCTTCGCAGCTTGAAAACGTCAGCCTGGAACAAGCCTGGCGGGCAGTCAACAAGGTTCAGCCATCTTTCATCCGCACAGAGGCAGACGAAGCTACCTACAACTTGCACATCATGCTGCGCATGGAACTCGAAATTGCCATGTTGGATGGGAAGTTGGACACCAAAGACCTACCCGAAGCCTGGAACGCGCGCATGCGCGATTATCTGGGCGTGGTTCCCCCAACCAATACCCTGGGTTGTCTACAGGATGTGCATTGGTCCGGCGGAATGCTGGGATACTTCCCAACTTACGCACTGGGCAACTTGATTTCTGCCCAGTGGTGGGATAAGCTGCGTGAGGACCTGCCCAACACGGATGAGCACCTTCGTCAGGGAAAGTTCGATGAAATTTTGGCCTGGCTGGTTAAGAACGTGCATAAAGCCAGCAGCCGCTATGATACCCAGGATTTGCTGCAGCGGGTGACGGGTGAACGTTTGAACCCTGACCATTACATCAAGTACTTAAGCGACAAATATCAGAAAATATATAATTTTTAGCAGCATCATGCAGGGGCCGAAACAGCCCCTTCTGCATAGATAGATGCAATTTCAATGAGGTATGTGCAAATAGTGAGAGAGCCGGTGGAATCTCCCCCGGCTCATATTATTGAGGGTTTGAAAAACAAGTTTACTTATCGCCTTTATGTTCAATTTCTCCCAAACCGGTAATCGACTGTTTCACTTCCGGATTTCCCCAGTAGGAAATTTTGCCAACGCCTGTCAGTTTGGCATCCAAAGTTTTCTCCACCCAAACTTCCGCCGCTCCCGCGCCGTCTAATTCCACTCTGGCAATATCAGACTGCATTTCCTGGGTCATGTAAGCCCCGGCTCCGGATATTTGGACCTCTTGCTCTGTCACTTTGCCAGTAACCGTCACGCCGGCGCCACCGTTGATGGTAAACTCGAGAAAATCAGCCTTCAAATTGATAAAGTCCAGCTTGGCGCCCCCGTTCAGTGTTACTTTTACTCGGTCGAGATCCAGGTTTTCTGACTTGATTTCTGCCCCGCCATCCAGCACAAACTCGTCCAGAGTGCTGAACGTAATGGTGTAGTTAACATCCCTGTTGGTGCTGAAAGCGATTGAATTGTCCTTGAAATCGATGAGCAAGGTGTCGCCGTTCACTTCTGCCTCAAGTTGATCGAGAATACTTTGAGGGGCTTCAACAACCAGAGCGTTGGTGCTGCCCTGAATTAATCTGACGACGCCGCCGCCCTTGAGGTGGATTTTTGTGAAAGCGGATACTTGAAATTCTTTTTTAACCGCGGGGCCACTGTCCTGAATCACAACGGATTTTCGGAAAAAGGTGCCACACCCGGTTCCAATCAAAACAAAAACAGCCAAAAAGGCGAAATATCCAAATTTCCTGTTCATGGCATACCTCCGTAATACTCTCAACAGAAATAATACTCTCAATAGAAATTTTACAGCAAGTGTTAGGTTAAAAGAAATTTTCAGAAGGATGGGGAAGGCGTCAAAAGGGTTCAAAAAAAGATGCCGTTTCCGGCATCTATATTTCTCACTGAGTCCAATCACCCTTGGTATTATCTCCAAAGACGTAAACGTAATCGCCCATTTTTGCCCAATCGTAAATCCATTTGGCATCGCCTGTGGAAAGATTAATACAGCCGTGGGACATCTGAAAACCCAACATGGTCGGCCAATAAACGCCATGCAATGCCGTATTCAAGTGAAAGAAAAGCGCCCAGGGCACACCCTGCAACTGATAGTAATCCGAACGATCAGGCTCGTAGGAGTCCTGCATGGTCACTTTGTCGTAGATGCGGTCGATCTGGAAGGTACCGGTTACCGTGTAATATGGAAAACGCCCGGTAGACAGTAGCGTGGCAAAAACCAGCTGGCCCTTGTCATAGACGCCCAGCACAAAGTTCTCCAGGTCCACACTGATCCAACGGTCGGATTTCACGCCCTGGGGTCGGGTGGTATCCGGATGGAAGCGGCGGGATTTGAGGGAAGGCACCCAGGTATTTTCAGCTACAAGATACCACTCATAGCCTTCGGCCTCTTCTGTTTTGAAGATCCAGAAAGATTTGTATTTATCATATTCCACCCCCGGGATGGGGTTGGCGAAACTCGGCGTGGAGTATACGGGGGAAGGGTTCACCATCCAGCCGATGTCAAACTTGGGGGTCTGGCTGAAAGCCAGGCCTTGGAAGCGGTTCCACGAGTAGATAACCTTGGCTTGCACCCATTCGCCTGTTTCCATTTGTACAAAACCATCGCGGCTGTTCACCGCGGTTACATAACGCATGGGGCCTGCCTGAATGGTGCTGATGACCGGGCTTCCGGCTCTGGCAGCGTCAAGGCTGGGGTAAACAGGCAACGCGCCGCCCTCTTCCACCTTGGCCACATAAACGGGTAAATCTGTCAGTTTTGGGTCCAGTGGGATGGTTGGCATGGGTGGGATGGGATAGGGAACACCAGTCTCAGCCTGGGCTTTAATGGATTGGGAAACCCCAAAAGCTACACAACTGGCCGGGGATTTGAGGTAATTGCCCGGAACGCAGAGCGGTGGGTCAAAGAAAGATGTGTTTGGTTTGCTGTCAGCAGCCGCAACCGGCTGGACCAGTGCCAGATTGCCCAAAACCAGCAAGCAAGCCGAGAGAATTAGTATCAGTTTTTTCATACTTTTCATGCTCCCATTATACCCAAAAGCGGAGGATGCAATTCCTGTGTATATCTGAGCACGGATTGGAGACATAAAAATAACCAGGCTGCGAAGATTCTTTTGGGAGGGCAAAAGAACATTGCCAAAAGTGAATACGAGGCCAGGGAGTTTTCAACTTCAACAAGTTGATTGCCAGATCAAACATGGTAAATAGTTCATGCAGGTGTAAAAATTCAGTAATGAAATGGTGCTAAGATTATCAAACAAAGGTGACATTTACACATTGCTTTCCAGCAATAAGGAGGAAAAATGTCAAATCAAGGTGGGCAATCAAGAAAAATTCCAACGTCTTGCCTGGGAAATTCGCAATGCGGATGTATAGGTCAACTTAACTAAAAACTAAATGAAGAATAAAGCTGTTCATCAGGGACTAGTCCGAACCGTACAAGCGGCAGCCATTGCTGCCGCTTGTATCATATTACTCATGGCTATCGCCATCCTCAAGCAACTGGATGCGGTTAGTCTGGATATCAATAAAAGTCTAATCGGTCTTCCCCGGCAGACCTACGATATCCTGATTAGGAATCCAGATAAAGTGGATCCTCTTGAAGCGCGCTACGGCCTGGTGCAACCTAACCACCTCAACGGAATTAATGGCGGCATTTCCTTTGCCCAATATGAGTTGATAAAGTCTCTGCCGGAAATCGAAGTTGCTGCTCCGGTGGCTATGATTGGTTATTTCCCACAACGGACAAACAATATTGAATTTTTAGATCCTTTACCGATGGGACTTTACAAAATTGATATTAATAATATCGTTCGGGATGGTCTGACTAGTCATATCGTAAATCTCCAAAAACCCTACTACGCCTTCTACAGCAATGGATTTACGGACCCCATTGAAGACAATCTGCAAATTGTTGAGCTTTATAAACAAACGGGCATTCAACCAATAAATGACCTTGCTCTAAGGAATCGTTTTGCTTTCTGGGTTAATAACGGTAATAAAAATGTATTGGTTGCCGCAATCGACCCGGAACAGGAATCCAAGCTGTTAGGCCTTGACAAGTATTTGACCGCAGGAACCTACTTATCCTCAGAAAAACCAACCATGCCAGGTCCGGGTGGCATTTCAGTGTTTAATAGAATTCCCTCACTAATGAACACAAAAAACTACCTGGCACAAACCATAGAAGTGAGCCTTACCCGGTTGGAAGTGCCTTATGACAAAAAGGCCAGCCTTATTGAACAGATGAAAGGGCTCCCTGCGGTTCAAGACCTTTATACGTACCCAGAAAGCCAGAGTTTTCATTTTTCAATTCCGCTATCTGGATATAACGCCGCCATCAGTAGCACGTTCTCTATTAAGGATAGCCATGTTGTCAGCCAGCGGAATTCTGTCTCTTCGCTCTCAGGCAAACAAACCAGCCCAAGCAGTGTGAAATACCGGATCTTCAAAGGCAAGCCAGAAGACTGGCAGGGTTTTGAACCTGTACTTGAGGCAATACCACAAGATTTAACCAAAGAAGCAATCATTGACGATGATTATTACTTTTGCGATGCTCAAGAGCGTACTTGTCCTAATAACACCATATGGCAGGTTCCAGCAGAATTAAGTTTTCGTCCTCAGGAAGAATCTGCCAATCAGTTTATTATTCCTACGGATAGTCAAAATAAATTCTTACCGGAGAGCCTCATCCAAGCCCATGCGAGCGAGCTCAACGAGGTCCCGTTAGAAACGTACTCCCCACCAAAAGCCGTTCTCAAATTCGATGAGAATGGCAAAGAATTAGCTCAACCGATACCACTTTATCCAACACTCAACTCATTTGGATATCTGGTTGCGCCTCCAGATGTCTTAATTTCCCTGGAATCATTGAAGGCACTTGTTTCCAATAATTGTGTTAAAGTCAAGGAAGGACAATTCCCATCGAAGGATTCCCAAGTGGACTGCCCACAGAAGGATAACTTCATCTCCGCCATTCGGGTACGAGTAGCAGGCATTGGCACTATCGATGAGTTTGCCGAAGAAAAGATCATTGCCCTCGCCAAAAAGATCACTGATCTCACTGGCCTTAAAACCGATGTAATGGTTGGTTCAGCCTTACAACCGGTGCTCGTGCATATTCCTGGCAAAGATGGCATCCCTGGCATGGGCTTCGCTGAGGAAAACTGGATCAAGAAGGGCGTGAGCACAAGTTACCGCAAAGGTTTTACCCTCATCAGTTCTTTGGCAGCTCTGGCCATGGTCAGTGTGGGTTCAGTTCTAATCCTCCTCATGAACTACCAGGCATTGCTCAGCTGCCAGGATGAGTTCCTGCTTTTGTATACCCTTGGTTGGAAAAAAGGCAGTATCTTCCAAAGGCGCTTGTTGCCCTCCATGGCCATGCAAATGGGGATATTCCTGATCCTGCTCACCATCCTCCTCAATGTGCCTGGGGTCAGTTCCCTGGCGCCTTCGTTGCGCACACGCCTGATCCTCATCCTGGCCATCTTTATTTATTCATTTGTTATTTTTTACATGCCTTACCGCATGATCTTTTACAAAAAGCAAGAATTATCCATTAAGGCGCTCAAGACAGCTGAAGAGTCGGCTAGAGTAGAAAGCGACCTCAAAGCTGCATCACTTCTGGGGAGGATGATCAGCAAACCCTATGCCTCCAGTGTGGTCACAGGCCTCGGTTTGGTGAGCAGTTTGCTGATGTCCTTCTTCGTCTATTT
>WOZB01000151.1 GCA_011620445.1 Anaerolineaceae bacterium
TTGATAATCTGTAACAATCAGCATCGCTCATGTTAAGATCTGAAAATCAGATCCTAATAATCGCCGCCTTCTTCACGCTCAGTTTCAGTTACGGCGCCATCAAAAGCACCGGTTAGAAGCTCTGAATTACCCAGGCTGCGCACCTGCATCTCGATCTCTTTCATAATTTCAGGATTCTGATTCAAGTAATTCTTGGAGGCTTCACGACCCTGACCCAGGCGGCTTTCCTTATAAGAATAGAACGATCCGCGCTTCTCAATCACCTCGAGGTTAGTTGCAAGGTCAAGGAGATCACCAGCCTTGGAGATACCTTCGTTGTACATTATGTCAAATTC
Organism: Anaerolineaceae bacterium; assembly: GCA_011620445.1. Lineage (GTDB taxonomy): Bacteria > Chloroflexota > Anaerolineae > Anaerolineales > Anaerolineaceae > Mesolinea. Next base: position 336 of record WOZB01000151.1, read on the forward strand.
TGCAGTACGGAAAGGTGCAGCCACCTTATTTTTCACGACGCGAACGCGTACTCGGTTGCCAACGATATCAGCCCCCACCTTGATGGACTGCACCCGGCGTACATCCAGGCGCACAGAGGCATAAAATTTAAGTGCCATACCGCCGGTAGTTGTTTCAGGATTGCCAAACATGACACCAATTTTCTGGCGGAGCTGATTGGTAAAGATCACAGCAGTTTTAGTTTGGTTGATAGAGCCTGAGAGCTTTCGTAATGCCTGAGACATCAACCGTGCCTGCACACCCATGGTAGGATCGCCCATGTCGCCATCAATTTCTGAGCGTGGAACCAACGCAGCAACAGAGTCCACCACAACCACATCCACAGCACCTGAGCGCACCAGCGTTTCGCAAATTTCAAGTGCTTGTTCACCGGTATCTGGCTGGGAAATCAATAATTCATCAACGTTAACACCACATTTGGCGGCATATGTCGGATCGAGGGCGTGTTCCATATCGATAAAAGCTGCTGTGCCGCCTTGAGCCTGACTTTCAGCGACGATGTGCTGGCATAATGTGGTCTTGCCGGAGGACTCTGGCCCAAAGATTTCTGTGATTCTGCCGCGCGGAATACCGCCGACCCCCAGGGCAAGGTCCAGCGAAAGAGCACCTGTTGGGATGGCTTCGACCTGCATTTGGTAAGCTTCACCGAGGCGCATAATGCTGCCCTCGCCGTATTTCTTAACGATTTCGTGCAGGGCGCGATCGAGAACAGCTTTCTTGGCTTCATTCAAGCTGTTATTCAATTCCGTGTTTGGTGTGGTGGGCTTTTTTGTTGCCATGGTTTTCTCCGCTTAAGTCGTATAGGTTAATGTTAGCACAATTGTTCGATATGTCAAGCACTCTAAGGCACGATTTTTCGGCATTCCATGTAGAAGCGCTTGTCTTTGGCATGCCCCATAGAAAAGGTCTTACGGGGAAGGGCTCCATCGACAATTACCGTCTTAAAAAATGAGTTTTTAAGAATAGCCGGAAGGTAAAAACCAATATTACCAAATTTCTGACCGAGATTTTCTACCACGTCGTCCCCATGAACGTAGTCAATCTTGGTTTCGGGGTGGGATTTCAGATAATCATCCAGATAGGCTTGCAGGTTACCAACGGCCAGATTTTGGGAAAGGCCATCCAACTCAACCAATTGGTAGCCAGTAATATTAATGATTCCAAAAACCTGTTGATCTTTTTCAGCACTATTCACTCTGCGGGTTAATGCGGCCAGGGTCTGAACGGGTACGATGCTGATGTGTCCTTGCCAATATTCCAGCATACTTGCCAGGAAGTTCTTGTCCACATTGAACAAAACGCGGTGAATGGCTTCAAATTGGAGGGCAGGGTCGTGCAGGTTGACCAATTCAACGAGCGCGTACCTGGCTGGGTGATCCATACCTACGCTGGGTTTCAGTTCCTCCCAAACGGCTTTAGCGGTTGCCAGAGAGTGGTTGCCATCGCCCACGGCAAAGAGAAATGGATGATTAGTCTCTACATTACCGTATCGTTGCGTGTAGTATTCTGGTTTTATTAGTTGAGCCAGGTGGGAAGTGATGCTTTCAATTAGGCGCTCATCATCAACAAGGTAACCTTTAAGATGGCCGCTGCCTTGCATCAGGTCGAAATCGTAACAAACTTCCAGCGATGACTTAACCTGCAAAACGTCCTTCAAAACGACATTTGCCTGGTCATCGTAGAGCACCATGATATGCGGCATTTCCAGGGGAGCACCGCGCCGCACCTGCATGCGTGGGGGCAGACGGTCGAGGATAGTGCCTTCCGTGGCACGAATTAGGGTCTGCGAACCTTTATTAAAATCATAGGTTTCAAGGTCCAAAGCAACCATAAGGCCGGTTTTGACTTTGCCTGAATTTGAACGTTCAACCAAAATAAAGCCAGTCTTGTGGTCGAAGAGGTCAGCCTGGAGGTATTCCTGCATGACTGCCTGGCTTTTGGCAATACGCTCGGCAACATCATCTGCCTGCAGCCAGACTTCAGGGAGGATCATGTGCAGCGTCGAAGGGCAATCCCCAACCAGGTTGGCAACGTCTTCCCAATATTCGGGCTGAGATGTGAATTGGTCACAAGCGATCACAGCCCATTTGGTAGGGTTTATCTCTTTTTTAGGAAGCAGAATTTCAGGAACTTTAACGCCGATTTGTTCAGAAACTGACATAAGGATCCTCTTTCAATTGGGTGAGTTATGCTTGAATTGTATCAAAACAAGGCTGTATTTTCATTTTTCGCTAATTAATTTGTTTTCATGTAAAATTCGCTGCGGAAGATAAAAATGTTTGAAAGCCTATCAGATCGCCTAAACAAAATATTTGATGAACTTAAGCGTCACGGTAAACTAACCGAAGAAGACGTTGATAAAGCCATGCGCGAAGTCAAGCTGGCACTTCTTGAAGCGGATGTTAGCTATGGGGTGGTACGCTCATTTACTGACCGTGTGAAAGAAAGAGCTATTGGCGCGGAAGTGGCTAAATCCCTTAATCCTGCCCAACAAGTCATCAAGATTGTTGATGAAGAGCTCATCAAAACTCTCGGTACTGCGGAACCACTGAACCTTCGGGGGGAAAAGCCACATGTAGTTATGATGGTTGGGCTTCAAGGCTCCGGCAAAACAACCGCGGCGGCTAAGTTGGCCAAAATTTTACGCAATCGCGGAGAGCGGGTCATGTTGGTAGCTGCAGATATTTACCGACCGGCTGCCATAAAGCAATTGCAAACTATCGGTACAAAAGTGGATGTGCCCGTATTTACCTTGCCAGGTGCCAAACCAGTGCAAATTTCAAAAGAAGCTTATTCAGCAGCTCAAAAAGGGGGCTACTCAGTTGTTATCTTGGATACAGCGGGACGGTCGCAGCTGGACGATGCCTTGATGGATGAACTCAAAGGCATTCAGGCTGCCGTCCCGGTCAAAGAGATCCTACTGGTTGTTGACTCGATGATTGGGCAGGAAGCGCTCAATATTGCCAAAGGGTTTAAAGCAGCAGTACCGGTAAGCGGACTGGTCTTTACCAAGATTGACGGTGACGCCCGAGGTGGTGCTGCGATTTCAATCCGGGAAGTAACTGGTATTCCTATCAAGTTCCTGGGAACCGGTGAAGGATTGGACGCCTTGGAAATCTTTGACCCGGTGCGCGTTTCGAATCGCATTCTGGGCATGGGTGATATCCTCGGTCTCATCGAGAAAGCCCAGGCAGCCTACAACGCTGAAGAAAGCGCTCAGGATGCTGAAAAGATGCTTTCGGGGCGCTTCACTTTGGATGATTTTGCCAAACAACTCAAACAGATCAAGAAACTTGGCCCCCTGGGGCAAGTGCTTGGTATGATGCCTGGCCAGTTTGGCGCGGTAGCCAAGCAGGTGGATCCTCATGAAGCAGAAAATCAGCTTAAAGTGGTCGAATCAATTATTGGTTCCATGACTAAGGCTGAACGGCGCGACCCTGGTATTTTGAACGCCAGCCGAAGAAGACGTATTGCTGCAGGCTGCGGAAAAGAGGTTCAGGATGTCAACCGTTTGATGAAACAATTCCGGGATATACAGTCGCTTATGAAACAACTGCAAAAACCGGGTGCTCGTGGTAATATTAATAAATTATTTGGTTAACTTGCGCTCGCAGAAAAGGACATGCCCCTTCAGCATCCCCTCAACCTTTGAAGAGAGCCTGTTAGATAAAATTTACAGGAATATCTAAGGAGTAAAGTTTTATATGATTCGCATTCGTCTCCGCCGTATAGGCTCAACCCATCAGCCGCATTATCGTGTGGTTGTCGCTGACAAAGAAGCACCTCGCGATGGTCGGTTTGTTGAAATTGTTGGCCAATACAATCCCAAAACCATGCCAGGCACGATCAACTTTGATGAAGAACGTGTTTACCATTGGCTCAATGTTGGTGCACAACCCTCCGAATCTGTGGCCAAGCTCTTCAAAGTTGTCAAACTTGATGAACGTTTTGACCGCTTGAAGAAGGGTGAAGCCCAGGATGCTTTGCTCGCAGAAGCCAAAGCTGTCTATGAGAATTTAGTTTTGTCACCGAAGACTGCACATCCCGCTAAAGCCCGCAAAACTGTAACAGCAAAAAAAGAAACAAACTAAGCCGGGTATAACCAAGCAATGAAACAGGACGAATTACTCAATTTGCTCGAATATATGACCAAAGCATTGGTTGATAAACCTGAAGACGTCAGCATCGAGCAATATCAGGATGGCAAAACTCTTCATCTTGACTTGCAGGTGAACCCGGAAGATATCGGGCGTGTGATCGGAAAACACGGCCGAGTGGCAAACGCAATGCGCACACTTCTGCGCATGGTTGCTGCCCGCAACGGTCAGCAAGTAATGATGGACATTATTGATGTAGAGTGAAGCTCTATCTATGAGTCCTAATACCGAAAAAAAAGCAGGTCCAGAACGCTCTTCCGGGCCTGCTTTCCTTTTAATTGGCAAACTGGGTAAATCCCATGGTGTGCACGGCGAAATAGACCTGCAAGTCTATACAGACTTTCCTGAGAGATTGAAGCACGGAAAGAAAGTCTACCTTGGTGAGGATAAAACCCCCATTGTTTTGGATACAGTACGCCCAAAAAACAAGCTCATGCTTATCTCTTTTGAAGGTATAAACTCCCCTGAGAAAGTCCGACTGCTGACTAACCAGGAAGTTTTCGTAAAAACGATTGATGTACCTCCATTACCTGAAGGTGTCTTTTACCACCACGAATTAATCGGTCTACGTGTTTTTGAAGGTGAAGATTTGCTTGGTGTCATCTCAGAAATTCTGGTGACTGGCGCGAATGATGTGTTTGTGATTAATAACGTTGAGAGCGAAGAATTGTTGTTACCAGACATTCCCGATGTGATACTTGAGATAAATCTCGATGAAGGCAAGATGAGAGTTAGTGTGCCTGACGGTTTGCGAGATGACCGAACGTAATTACTGGCTGGCTTTCAGCTACGTAAAAGGCATTGGCTCGGTTCGATATAAGAAATTACTGGCGTATTTTGGTAGCCTTTCTACAGCATGGCAGGCCAATCGCAATCAGTTGCTCCTCTCCGGCCTGACCCCTAAAGTTGTAGATTCCATTTTATCCACCCGCAATCAACTAAAAATAGACAATCTGGAAAATGAGCTACAGAACCGCGGCATTACCTGCCTCCTTTGGAATGATCCTGCTTATCCGAAATATTTGGCACAAATTGCACAGGCTCCGCCCGTGCTTTATTTACTCGGAGAATTAACGCCCGAGGACGATTTGGCTTTTGCCATTGTTGGCACTCGCAACGTGACGGCTTACGGCCGTCAGGTCACAAAAGACACTGCCCAATGCTTGGCTGCCAGTGGTGTGAGTATAGTGAGCGGCTTGGCGAGAGGGGTGGATGCGATTGCCCATCAGGCGGCTTTGGATGCTGGGGGACGCACGATAGCGGTTTTGGGTTCCGGTGTGGATGTGATTTATCCTCCAGAGCACCGTAAACTGGCTGAGGCCATCAGCCGCAACGGCGCAATCCTCAGTGATTATCCCCCTGGCACCAAGCCGGATGGTATCAATTTTCCGCCCCGGAACCGGATAATTTCTGGTCTTTCACGCGGCGTACTGGTTGTAGAAGCCGGGGAGCGCAGCGGAGCATTAATCACTGCAAAATTCAGTGTGGAACAGGGGCGAGAAGTCTTTGCTGTACCTGGTTCGGTCCTGGCAGCTATGAGCCGTGGGACGAACAACTTAATTTCCCAGGGGGCAAGCCCGATGACCAACCCCAAGCAGCTGCTCGATTTTCTGAAGGTCAAATCCGAAATTGGCACTAAGTCTGTACAAAAAACACTCAGTCTGGATGAAGCTGAAATCTTGCATGCCCTTGGAAGTGAGAACTTGCACATTGACGATTTGGCTGCCAAGCTGAGCTATTCCATGGAGAGAATAAGCGCTTTATTGATTATGATGGAATTGGAAGGATTAGTGGTAAAGACACCTTCTATGCACTATTCCGCGCTAATGGAATGGCGTTATTAAAGAAAGCCTCCGAGAGTAAACCTTGACAGGTATGGTATTATTTGCCACGATTTTTACCTATCAAGATTTGAGGCTATTTTGGAAGCTTATTGTTTAAAATGTAAAGCAAAGCGCAATGTAAAGGATCCGGTACCCGGTTTCACTAAAACAGGTTCTCCCATTACCAGTGGATTTTGTGAAGTATGCGGTTCAAAACTAAGCAAACTCGGTACTACGCCTGCTCATGAAGGCCTTAAGAAACCTTTGGTCCAAAAAACCGAAAGAGTAAAGAAATCCACAAAACTTTCAGTAAAACCTAAAAAGGCTGCGACTGCTAAAGTAAACTCCAGGTCCAGCAGTAAGGCCAAGCTCAGAGCGATCCCAGCAGAATTTATTGGAAAGGGCAAGAATATGGTGGTCGTTGAATCACCTGCCAAAGCCCGAACAATCGGCAAGTTTCTTGGCCAAGATTATTCCGTCATTGCCTCAGTTGGTCATGTACGCGACCTCCTCAAGACGCAATTGAGCGTGGATGTTGAAAACGACTTTGAGCCGAAATACCGCATTTCTGACGATAAAAAGGGAATAGTAGCTGCCATTAGCCAGCGGGCAACCCGCAGCAGCACAATCTATCTTGCGACTGACCCTGACCGCGAAGGTGAAGCGATCGCCTGGCACATCCAGCAGAGCGCGGAAATCCCTGAACAAAAAATAAAGCGCGTTGTTTTTCATGAAATCACCCACGAAGCAGTTAATGAAGCCTTTGCGCACCCCAGGCAAATTGACATGGACCTGGTGGACGCCCAGCAAGCCAGGCGCATTCTGGACCGTCTGGTTGGTTTCGGAATTAGCCCTATCTTGTGGTCCAAAGTACGCAGCGGCCTCTCAGCAGGACGCGTGCAGTCCATTTCTTTACGACTAATTGTAGAACGGGAACGGTTAATTCAGGATTATAAACCTGTAGAATACTGGGTCATCAAAGGGGATTTTCTTCCGAAAACCGGTAAGAAAAGTTTTCTTACAAAATTAATCAAAGTCAATAAAAAAGATCCGCATTTACCTGATGAAGCCGCTGCAAAGGCCTTGGTTGCCCAAATCCGGCAAGCGGCTTTCACGATTTCAAAAATTAATAAGTCCAATAAGCGTATTAGCCCTGGTGCGCCATTTATTACCAGTACTTTACAGCAAGAAGCTTCCCGGCGTTTAGGATTTACAACCAAGAAGACCATGCAGGTAGCCCAACAGCTTTATGAAGGCATTGATGTAGGCAACGGTGAACCCAGCGGTTTGATTACTTATATGCGTACAGATTCGGTAAATCTTTCTTCAACGGCAGTAGCGGAAGCCCGTAAATACATCCAAAACAAATTTGGCGCGGCATATTTGCCTGCCAAAGCTCCCAGCTATAAGACCCGGGCGGCCTCAGCGCAGGAAGCTCATGAGGCCATAAGGCCTACCATCGTCACTGCTGAACCCGATGGCATAAAGCAATTTTTGAGCTCTGATCAGCACAAGCTCTACAAACTTATCTGGCAGCGCTTCGTTGCTTGCCAGATGGAAAACGCTGTTTTGGAAGTGAACACAGTCGAAGTTACTGGAAATAGAGAGCAGGACAGCTATTTATTCCGGGCTTCAGGTTCTCGAACATCCTTCCCTGGTTTTCAGGCTGTCTACTCAACGACCAAAGATGAAGACATGGAAGAAGAAGAAGAGAACGTACAAATTCCCCTTGAGCTGTTAAAAGAGGGCGATGACATTCATCTCAAAAATTTGCTCTTTGATCAACATTTCACGCAACCGCCAGCTCGATTCACTGAGGCTTCGTTGATCCAGGTTTTGGAAGAAAACAAGATCGGCAGGCCGTCCACTTATTCGCCTATTATTTCA
>WOZB01000237.1 GCA_011620445.1 Anaerolineaceae bacterium
TATCCTTTAAAGTATACCTTGAACGAGAACTATTTTCCAGAATTCTCCTTGAAGGATCGATGCTAATGCAATATTTACCAGCTTGGGCTGTGGCGCAATCTGTACACTTCATTAAGATGTCGATAATCTCATCACTTGGCTGTCAGCGTTGGCCGGGCAAGTAAAATTAAAGTTCCGTGATGATTAGAAAGCGAGAAATCCCCATAGGAAATTTGCAATAATAGCGCTTTTTGGCGTTATGATTGTGCCAGGAGAAACCATGCCTACCACATCCAGTTCCAATCTGTTAAATCTTTGCCTGTGCGTGCCTGCGCTGAAACTTGCAGACCCACTGGCTAATGCCAACCAAATCCAGGACTTCCTGAAAACCTTGAATACAGATCCTGAGAGGCCAACGCTCTGCCTCTTTCCTGAACTTTGCCTTACCGGAATAACCTGCGGAGATTTATTCTTTCAGCCTCTCCTGCTCGATGCGGCTGAAGAAGCCCTTAGAAAACTCGAACAATCTTGCCGCGAGCTCGGGCTTTATGCCGTGCTGGGTTTGCCCTTGAGGTTGGATGGCCAGGTTTTCAACGCCGCAGCCTTGCTTTCTCCAAACGGCTTGCTGCGTTTCAGCCTGCAATCCAAGCCTGCCGCCCAAAACCTTGAGCGCTGGTTCCAAGAAGGTTCTGCTTTTCATAAGGTGCAGACGATCTGGCAGCATCACCCTGTGCCAGTGAGTACCGATGGCTCCTTCCATGAGCCGGCCCTCTCGGAGCATCTGCTGCAGATTGTCATTGGTGATCCTCAAGCTTCCCAAGTAAATTCCCATGCGGCACTGGTGCTCAACCCAGCAGCTCAAATTTCGCTTGCGCCAGCAATTATGGCAGAACCCTGGGCAATCAGGCATTCCCGCGCAGTTCCTGCCATCACAGCTTCTTGCTCGGCTGGCCCCTGGGAATCCAGCACGGATGCCGTTTACAGCGGCCAGGCGTTGGTGTGCCAGGGTGGCAAAATTCTCAGCCAGACAAAGCCCTTAAGTTTTAAAACTGAAACAATTTCTTGCCTTTTATCCTTCACTGATTTTCCAGTTAATGATTCTGCTAACAATTTTGAGGACACTTACTCCTTCTCTGCTTTTATTTTGCTGCCTTTCATTAACTCAATTGACCCTGAAGGCCAATACAAAACCATCCTGGAAACGCAATCAGCCGCGCTAATGCGCCGCTTACTGCAAACCGGGCAGCATAAAGTGGTCCTGGGCATTTCAGGCGGGTCGGATTCCAGCCAGACGCTCCTGGTTTGCGTACATGCTTTTGATCAGCTGGGCTTTGCCCGCAAGGACATCCTGGCTGTTTCCATGCCTGGACCAGGCAGCTCAGATAATTCCGGCCTGCGCACCCTGAATCTGGTGGATGCTGCTGGGGTTACTTCCCGCTCCATCCCCATCACCAAGGCGCTCGAAGGCCATCTGCAGGATATCGGCCACCAGCCGGATCTTTTTGACACCACTTTTGAGAATGCTCAAGCCAGGGAACGCACCCAGATCTTGATGGATCTTGCCAACCAGGAAAACGCCCTGATGGTTGGCACAGGCGATATGTCCGAAATTGCCTTAGGTTGGTGTACATTCAACGGCGACCACATGTCTTTCTACGACCCCAATGCCGGCCTGCCCAAAACGCTGCTTTTGCGTGTGCTGGCCTGGTCAGGGGCTTACTTATTGGGAGAAGTAGGCGGAAATGCTGCCAAAGCTGTGGCGGAGGCTACCATCTCCCCAGAGCTGGTGCCGCAAAAGCTTGGCGAGCCCAACCAGGCTACGGAAGAGATCCTGGGCCCGTACCTGGCGCATGATTTTTTCCTTTACTATGGGCTCTACCGACGCCAAACCCCACGGGAGCTCTTTTGGCAGGCTGTAAAGGCCTTTGAAGGCCTCTACACACCGATACAACTGCTTACCTGGATGCGCACATTTTTCAAGCGTTTGTTCAGCCAGCAGTTCAAGCGCTCAGCCAGTACTGACGGACCGCAGCTGGTGGAGTTCAGCCTCTCTCCTCGCGGTGGATTTGTTTTGCCAAGCGATGCTTCGGCAGCCCTCTGGCTGCGGGAGATCGACACTCTGCAGCAAGAATTGGATTCTTGATGTCAGAAAAACCATTTTTGCTGGTCTTTGGAACCTCCGCGGACCCTTTCCACGAAGGTCATGAAGCTCTGATCATCGAATCCGTCAAAGCTCTCGCAAAGATTGGCCGGCAGGTGCAAAAAGTGTTGATTATGCCGGTCTTCAGGCACAACAACCTCAAGGACGACATCAAGCAATTCTTGCCGCTCAGCTATGAAGATCGCCTGGCTATCTGCGAGCTGGCAGCAGCTGAGATTGAGGACTCTCTGAAAGACCTCAACCTGCCTGTGCAGGTCAGCCGTTTGGAACAACAACTGGCCCTGGAGAGCCACAAAGCCAATTTCACCGCTGAAACCATGCAAGCCTTGCGCGAGTCGACCGATGAGAGCCTGGAATTGGCTTTTTTGATTGGCAGCGACCCCTTCGCCGGGGAAGACCCTTCCTTCAGCCACTGGCACAGGCTTGACTTACTGTTGGAAACAAGCACCCTGATCATCTGCCCCCGTAAAGGCTTCAGCCCTAATAATGCCTATCTTCAAAGCCTGAAAGCCCAGGGCGGCCGCTTCATCCTGCTGAACAATCTGAATATCCCTGAAATTTCATCCTCAGAGATTCGCGCCCGTGTGGAAAATGGGGAAGACCCAGCCTCCCTTGCCCATGAAGGCTTGATCAGCCAGGCCATAGCGGATTACATCAGCACACAAAACCTGGCTGCCCGCTGGCGCGAGCTTGATTCCAGTCAATCCGATGATTATATTCACCGAAAACCAGGTGCCACCGCCTCGCTTGAGGCCAAGATTGGCACTTTACTCTTCCAGCAGAAACTTAATCTGGCCACTGCCGAAAGCTGCACTGGGGGGTTAATCAGCCACCGCATCGTGCAGGTGCCGGGGCTTCAGAATATTTCATGGGGGGCATTATTTCTTACGCTTACGAAGCCAAGGTGAAGCTCCTGGGTGTGAGCTGGGAAACCCTCCGCAAAGTTGGCGCTGTCAGCAGCGAAGTGGTTTTGCAGATGGCAAGGGGAGCGCGCAAAGCACTGGAAACAGACCTTGGCCTCTCGGTCAGCTGCATAGCCGGCCCAGGCGGCGCAACTCCGAATAAACCGGTCGGCACAAGTTGGGTTGCCCTGGCAGCACCTGAGGGAGAATGGTCCTGGCAGCATACCCTGCACGGAGACCGAGCGGCCAACCTGCGGGAGCTGAGCGAGATTGCCCTTCAGCATCTCTACGACTATTTGCTTCATAGATCCCAGGAACCGTAGAGGCAGCATGCCCCGGGGCCAACAACCGCAAAGTTTCTCACCATCCGCTCCACAAAGACCTGGCAGCATTCACCCCGCAAACATCAGCACCCAAAACTCAACCCCTACAACCAACACACAAGCAAGCAACGCTCAAAAACCCAATAAAACCGAAATCAAGATTCCCAGGCTAAAGCCTTTCTTCTGGCTGGCTATCGCTGCAATACTTGGGCCGCTGGCCGCGGAAGGTTTGAAGCTGAACTGGCTGCCGTGGTTAGGCCTTGTCCTCTTTGGAGCGTTAATGGCTTTTTTTGAGGTTCGCCGCCGTTCACGCCTGTTGCCAAAACCCCGACTGCCGCTTGGCTTGGCGCTGGCTGCCTTTTCGCTCACGGCGATGCTGTATGTATTCAGTCTGCCAGTTTTCAACCCCCAGTTTACTGCCTACTACAACGAAAAAGGCGATGTAGATCTGGAAGTATTGGTCATAGAGCCACCAATCATGCGGGATGGCCGCCAGGACCTGGTGGTAAAGGTGCTTGATTTGCGCCCCATCTACATCGAAACACCTGGTTTTGAGCCCAAGAAAATTCGTGGCAAGGTTCTCATCCAGGCAGCCCCCGGTGAAGACTACGCTTATGGGGACCGTTTGCAACTGCGAGCCGAATTGCAGACCCCGCCCGAAGGTTCGGGTTTCGATTACCGCGCTTACCTGCGCCACCAAGGCATCTTCAGCAGCATCCAATACGCCCATCTGGAAAAAATCGGGGTCGGCGAGGGCAACCCTCTGCTGCAATTGATCTACTCGCTGCGCCTGCAAGCAGCTAAATCTCTTGAGAGTAGTTTCCCTTCGCAGGAAAGCGCTTTGCTCAAGGGCATCCTGCTGGGTGATTCCCACAGCCTCTCAGAAGAGATGAAATCTGCTTTCGCGCTGACAGGTACAGCCCATATTTATGCGATCTCCGGTTTTAATATGGTGGTACTGGCCGACCTGATAACCAGGTTTCTCACCCGCAAACATAAGAATTGGAAGACCGGCCTGGCAGTAATTGCGGTGCTCAGTTTTTATACCTTGATGGTGGGGGCTTCGGCCTCGGTTGTCAGGGCTGCCATCATGGGCTCCCACGCGCTAGTCGGCAGCCTGATCGGGCGTAAAGGCAATTTGCTGAACACGCTTGGGCTAACTGTCTTCCTGATGCTGCTCTTTAACCCGCACCTGCCCTGGGATATCGGTTTTCAGTTGACCGTTATGGCCACACTGGGCCTGGCAATTTTTTCAGGACCCCTGAGCGCACGCCTGGAAGAATCTTTAACCAAACAGGCTAACCCACAAACCTCCGTTGGCTGGTCCGCGGTGATCGGTGAATACTTCATCGTCACATTGGTCGCCCAGGCCTCCGTGTTACCGCTGATTGCTTTCCATTTTCATCAGGTTTCGCCACTGTTTTTGCTTGCCAACCCATTGGTCCTTCCAGTCCAACCCCTGGTGATGGTTTTAGGCTTATTGGCCATGCTGGGAGGCATGCTCAGCCTGGCGCTTGGAAAAGCCCTGGCCTGGTTAGCCTGGCCCTTCACTGCCTTTACCAATGCCAGTGTGCGCTTCCTGGCAGATCTCTGGCCGGATGCGTTCAGGCTGCCGCGCTTTGATTTTGCTTGGGTTTTGCTGGCTTATGCCCTGATTTTCTTTCTGCTACTGAATAATCAAAAACAGGCCAAACTCTGGTTGAATGCCAAAGCTTTGTTGCTGGTGACTGGGGTTACAGCGCTTATCTTGTGGGTGCATGCTGCCGGTCTTCCCGATGGCCGCTTGAAATTGCGTATTTTTCCGACCCAGGATAGTGTCAATTTGCTCATTACCACCCCCGATGGAAGGCACGTTTTCCTGGGTGGTTCAGGTTCAGCGAACAACTTAAGTGCTTCACTTAGCCAGGCTTTGCCCGTCTCCCATCAAGAACTGGACTGGCTAATCATTCCGCGCTGCGGTCGCAGTGATATTGCCGCCCTCTTCAGCCTGCCCGATCAGATTAGAGTGCGCCAGGTTCTTTGGCTGTGCGATTGGGAGCGCATCCAAACCACAAAAACTCTTTTTGCGCGCTTTTCCCAATTGGAGTTGAGTCAAAGGAAAGCCCTCCCAGGGGACGTTTTGATCTTGGCGCCTGGCTATTTTCTCGGTTTTGGTCTGGAAGGGGATATTATCGATCACGCTCACCTCGATGGCGCAAATTTCACGATGACCTTTGTGGATGATGCCCCTGCGCCGGAGACAGCCCTACTGCTGACCTCAGACGAACTCATCCTGAATAATGATGCCTGCACAGGTCTCTGCCCGGCGCTTGCACCGAACACGGCGCCATACAACTTAGGGGATTATTCCTGGCTGGAACTTCAAACCGACGGGAATAGCCTGTACTTGAACGGAAAACAGTAATCTTCCCCAACTCCAAACCTCTGAAAAAAGAGTTTTTTGGCCTTGGCTTCGTGCACGGGAAAATTATTGCAAATATAATCAAGATGAGTAAGATTGTTATATCATGATGAGTAACATTGTTATTTTATCTGTGCTTTTAATCACAATTGATACACTGGTTTAAATTTTTGAGGAAGGGGGCTCGAAGGAAGAGGAAAGTGCCATGTCAATGCAAATAACCAATCAAGCAGATTACGCGCTTCGTGCCATGCTTTTCGTCGCCCGCCTCGAGCCAGGGCAGGTTGCCCCATCCAACCTTATTGCTGATCAGATGGACATGTCGCGCATGTTCCTTTCCAGGATCAACTCGCAGCTCAGCAATGCAGGCCTCATCACCACCCGCAGAGGCGCCTTAGGTGGCATCATGCTGGCCAAGGATCCTGCTGAAATAACTGTTTACGACGTAGTGAGTGCCATTGATGGACCTATCAACCTGATCCGCTGTACAACAGACCCCTCCTGCTGTTCCCTGGGTGAGCATTGCCCGCTGCTTGATTTCTGGTGTAGAACAGAATCTTTGATGATAACCCAGTTGAAGACCACAACACTTGCTGATTTGGCTGCCAGGAGTGGATAGTCCTGCCCATATTTTCCTGTGATAAACTCAAATATATGGAAGTAGATCTTTTGAATGCTGATAATTTGGTTATGCCTCGCTCCACCCGGAGGGAGGTTTTTTTATTCACGCTCATCCGCACGGTTATAAATTCCGGTTACCGTCTGGTTTATCCATTCCTACCCTTGTTTGCGGCAGGAATGGGCGTCAGCCTGGAACAAATGGGCCTGGCATTTTCCATCCGCTCAGTCTTGGGCGCCGTCAGCCCCTTCGTTGCCAGCATTGCCGATACCTATGGACGCAAGAAGGGCATGCTCCTGGGGCTCTTCTTGTTCTGGCTTGGTTGCCTTTCCAGTGTTATCTCCCCAACTTTTCTTGGTTTTGTGATCGGATCGTCTATTGTTGTCGTCGGCAATGGCGTGTTCATTCCTTCCATGCAATCCTACCTGGGAGATCGAGTGCCTTATGAAAGCCGCGGTAGGGTGTTAGCCATCACTGAACTTTCCTGGGCTTTGGGCTTTATCTTAGGTGTGCCGCTGCTTGGTTTTCTGCTGAAAACCTACAACTGGTGGACACCCTCGATTGCCCTGAGTATTGCAGGATTTATCCTGCTCTTATGCCTCTGGTACTTCATTCCATCCGATTCCCATTCCCGTTATCGAGGTCTAAGTCTGCTTTCAAACTTCAAATTGATCATCCGCGTTGGACCGGTCGTAATCGGCTTAGTGACGGCCTTCCTGTTCACAACATCCAATGAAGTGATCAACCTGGTTTTTGGCCAATGGATCAGGGATAATTTTGGTCTGGCTTTCGAGACCCTTACCCTGGCATCGGTCATCATAGGTTCTTCGGAATTAGCTTCAGAATTTCTTTCAGCCATTTTTCTTGATAGAGTCGGCAAGCTGCGTACGTTATTTTTGTCCCTGGCCCTTAACACCATTTCGGTTGTGCTCCTGGCAATGAGCGGAAATTCATTTACGCTTGCTCTTATTTGCCTGGCCTTCTTCTACATTAGTTTCGAGTTTGCGCTGATAGCCCTGATGACCTACATGAGTGAAATATTCCCTGCCGCTCGGGCAACAGTTTTAGCCGTAACGGTGGCGATGTTCTCGATGGGTCGTTTGGGGGGATCGCTCGTGGGGCCAGGGCTCTACCGTTCAGGTTTCTGGTTTAGTTGCCTCACGTCAGTTTTCTTGAATTTGGCAGCTTTTGTGCTCTTCTTTGTTTTCCTTAAGCGCACAAAACCGATTCTGGCCGTTTGAAAAACTTTGCAACCGCCAACATACTCAATCTATTTCTGCCAACGTTTATTTCGCTTCGGCCAAATTGGATACTTTCTTCAATCCTTTACTCAGGTAGAAGGGCACATAAAAAAAGACAGAGCACGTTTGTGCCCTGTCTTCTTCCAAAATAATTATTTATCTTCGTATAGCCCGGTAAATGAGCAATACGATTACGGCACCAACGAACGGTACCAGTATCTGGCCGATTAAATTGCTTCCAGCCGTGATATTCAGCAAGTCAAAAACAAAGCCTCCCACGACGCCGCCAATAATACCGGCAATAATTGCGCCGAGCACGCTTACTCTCACTGATTTAACTACCAGACTGGCCAGCCAACCGGCAATACCACCTACAATAATCCACCAAAGAAAATTCATATTTACTCCTTTCCTAATTGGTTGTTCTTGCCTAATTATATTATTCGCCGGAAGAAATCAACTTAAGACCTGATACAAAACCAATTTTTCGAACTGCTTTCTGGTGTAAATTGAAGCCATCCACCCACAATCAATTCCACGAGCATCCTCCCCTGACATATCAATGTGCTAAAATTTTATT
>WOZB01000204.1 GCA_011620445.1 Anaerolineaceae bacterium
ATTTGAACGGCCTCCAGAACCCCACTCTGGGCTCTTATCACATACGGCGAACATTCGAAGCCATCATCAAGGGGCGATTCTTTGGGGTGGGGATTGGCGAATCCACCACCAAGTTCACCGGTCTGCCTCTGGCCCACTCTGATAGCATCTTCGCGGTCATCGTTGAAGAAACCGGCCTCTTGGGCGGCATGCTGGTTATCCTGGCCTACCTTTTGGTCCTTTGGCGCGGCATCAAAATCGCCCAAAAAGCCCCTGACCAGCTCGGCGCTTTATTGGCTGTTGGCCTGACTGCCTGGATATCTTTGGAAGCCTTGATGAACATCGCTGTTATCTGCGGGCTCTTCCCGTTTACCGGGAATGCCCTGCCCCTTTTGAGTGCCGGTGGCTCAAGTATGGTTACGACCATGGCCGCTCTCGGGATTGTCATGAACGTTTCAAGGCAAGGCAATTTGCTCATCCCTGAAGAAAGGAGTGTGACCGGTGCGACTGTTAATCTGCGCAGGCGGGACTGGCGGGGGCGTGTATCCCGCACTAACCGTTTCAGAGACCCTGAATAAAAGCGGGCAACAACTCCTTTGGGTTGGTAGCGAAGGCGGCATGGAAGCCAGCCTGGTTGAAAGGGCTGGAATCCCATTCAGAGCCATAACTGCTGCCGGTGTGCACGGTGTTGCCCTTTCCAGGCTGCCCGGCAATATTCGCCGGCTTATCCGCGGTTACCAGGCAGCCCGGAAAATTCTTGCTGAGTTCAAACCGGATGTTCTGCTCTTCACTGGCGGGTACGTGGCAATTCCGATGGCCTTTGCCGCCAGAGGCAAAAAGTCCCTGCTTTTCGTGCCAGATGTTGAACCAGGACTGGCCCTCAAAACCCTGGCACGCTTCGCCAGCAAGATTGCCGTCAGCGTCGATGAATCCAAAAAATTCTTCGCGAATCAAGCGAAAATCTTCGTGACAGGCTACCCCCTGCGCGATGAGCTCAAAAACTGGGACAAGGCCAGGGCTTTACAATTCTTCGGTTTCGATGCCGAAATCCCCACTATACTCTTCCAGGGAGGTTCCAGCGGTGCCAGGTCCATCAACCAGGCTGTGCTTGGAATTGTTGGAAAACTCATCGAGAAATATCAGGTCATTCATCTGACCGGGAAATTGGATTGGGAAACCGTCTCCGCCCAAACCAGCCACCTGGGCGCTCATTACCGCGCATTCGATTACCTGCACGAGGCTGGGGCTGCCCTGGCTGCCGCCGACCTGGTTGTTTCCCGCGCGGGTGCTTCCTGCCTGGGCGAGTATCCATACTTTTCATTACCAGCCGTGCTCATCCCCTACCCTTATGCCTGGCGTTATCAAAAGGTCAATGCTGATTTTTTGGCAGGTCGCGGTGCGGCTGTCATTTTGGCAGATGCCGATCTAAGCCGGGATCTATTGCCCACCGTTGAGAATCTCTTTTCAGAACAAGGCAAACTGACCAGTATGAGCCAGGCCATGGCTTCCCTGCGGCAAACGGACGCCGCTGAAAAGATAACCGCGCTGCTTGCCGGGATGGTGGAGGTTTAGCATGCAGAAACGCGTGCACTTCATCGGCATCGGCGGTACCGGCATCTCGGCCATGGCACTTATGCTGCTGGCGCGAGGCTGGCAAGTGAGCGGTTCAGACGCCAATCCTTCCATCTACTTCGAAGCCGTCACGCAAGCTGGGGCTAAAACCATAATCGGGCACGACCCTGAGCTCGTCAAGCAAGCCGAGTTGATAGTGCGATCTTCAGCCATCAGTGAGAATGATCCCGACATTTTGACTGCACAGGCAGCAGGCATCCCCATAATGAAGCGCAGCGAATTTCTGCCCATGCTAACCGAAGGCCGGGAAGTGCTGGCAGTGGCTGGCTCACATGGCAAAACCACCACCACCGCCATGCTGATTGAAGCTCTGCGCGCAACCGGCGAAGACCCAAGCTTCATCCTGGGTGCTAAGATCAAGAACCTGGGCACGAATTCCCACGAAGGCCAAAGCAAGCTCTTTGTGATCGAAGCCGATGAATATGACAATATGTTCCTGGGGCTGCAGCCTACTATCAGCCTGGTGACCAATATTGAACACGACCATCCGGATTTCTTCCCCACCGAGGGCAATTACCTGCAGGCTTTCAAAGCTTTTACCATGAAGACCCGAGGGAATGGCTGCGTGCTGCTCTGTGGTGACGACCGTCTTAGCAATAAACTGCGCAGCCAACTGGAAGATGCACCTTTCAAAGTGCTCAGTTTTGGTTTTGGCGCGGAAAATGATTACCAGATCCAAGACTGCCAGACATGTACTCCTGGCCGCAGTTTCGAGCTCACCTTCAAGATGAGATCCCTGGGAAGCTTCAAAATCCAAATGCCCGGCCTGCACAACGTACTCGATGCCGCCGCAGCACTGACGATGGTCCATCAGGCTGGCTTGAACCTTAAAAAAGCTGCCAAGGGGCTAATGAACTTCACAGGCAGCGAACGCCGCTTCGAAATCTTCTACCAAAAAGGTGGGGTCACCATCATCAACGATTACGGCCACCACCCCACTCAACTCAAAGCCACGCTTGAATCTGCGCGGGAAGCCTACCCCCAGGCTAAGCTCTGGGCCATTTGGGAACCGCACACCTTTAGCCGCACCCAAAGCATGCAAGCTGCTTTCTCCAACAGTTTGACAAGCGCCGACCGGGTCATCATCACCAAAATCTACGCCGCCCGCGAAGCCGATAACGGCTACACTCCCCAGAACATCGCCGATGAACTCGAGGATAAAAACGCCCTTTATCTGCCTGATTTCGACGACATTGCCGAGACCATCGTGAAATCCCAGCAGGGTAATGATCTCGTCATCGTCTTTTCCGCAGGCAAAGGGCCCGAAATCAGCCGTAAGATCGCTGCCAAACTTGATGAAGCCACGGAGGTGAAAGCATGACCCTGCCCATCCGCAAACTGGAGACGCTCTTTGGCGAGAGGCTGCAGAGAAATGTGCGGATCTGCAACTACACCACCTCCAGGACCGGCGGTCCGGTGATCGGCCTGATCCCGGTGAATACTTTGGATGAATTGCGCAGAACAACCTTAATGCTGTGGGAAATTGAAATGCCCTTCCGCATGTTGGGCTCAGGGTCAAATATGCTCGTCAGTGACAAGGGTTGGGATGGGGTGATGGTGCTGAACCGCTGTCACAACATCAAGATCCACTCTACTGACGAAAATCCGACCGTTTATGCCGAAAGTGGTGCCAATTTGGGCGCCATGGCACGCCAATGTTCCCTGAGGGGTATCGGCGGCCTGGAATGGGCCAATTCCATCCCCGGTTCTGTCGGCGGCGCGGTATATGGCAACGCAGGGGCGCATGGCTCGGATGTTGCCCACCAACTGCAATCCGCTCTTATCCTCTTTAAGGACAAAGGCGAGTACTCTTTGATGGCGGACGATATGGGTTACGACTACCGCAGCAGCTTCCTCAAGCGCACGAGTACGGCTGCAGTAATCCTGGCAGCCAATTTCAACGCCAGCCACACCACTCGCGAAGCCAGTGTTGCCAAAATGAACGAGTTCACCGCCCGCCGGCTGGCAACCCAACCCCAGGGCGCTTCCACAGGCTCCACATTCAAGAACCCTGAAGGCGATTACGCCGGACGTTTGATTGAAGCAGCAGGTCTCAAAGGCATTGTTTCCGGCCACGCACAAATCAGCCCGCTGCATGCCAACTTCATCATCAATGACGGCCAGGCTAAAGCCCAGGACTACTACCGCCTGATCCGCCTGATAAAAGAAAAAGTAAAAGCCCAATCAGGCATCAATTTGGAACTCGAAATCGAACTATTGGGAGAATTTGAAGATGACTAAAAAATTATCCCTCCTCATTATCTTTGGCGGCCGCTCCGGTGAGCATGCGGTTTCGCTGATGTCTGCCCGTTCGGTGCTCAACGCTATCGATCCTGAAAAATATGAAGTCCACCAGATTGGTATCACCTACGATGGCCAATGGCTGACAGGTACAGACGTGCTCGGGCGCTTTGAAAAGGACAACCAGGATTATCTGAGCCCTGCGCTTCTGCTCAACGAGGACAGCCGGGTCTTCCTCTACTCCCGCAAGGGGTTAAAGATAGTCAAGGAAGCCCCTATTGATGTCGTTTTCCCAGTCTTGCACGGCACCTTTGGTGAAGATGGCACTATCCAGGGCCTCTTCGCCATCCAGGATCTGGCATTCGTGGGTGGGGGGGTACTTGCATCTGCCGCATGTATGGATAAAGCCTTCACCAAGACCATGGCCAGTGCAGCTGGTCTGCCGGTACTGCCTTTCCAGGTTTTTGAACGCGTCGACTTACTGGAAGACATCAATGCTATTGTAGAAGCTTCCGAAAAAATTTCCAACTATCCTCTTTTTGTCAAGCCAGCCAACCTGGGTTCTTCAGTTGGCATTACCAAGGTGCATGATCGCAAAGAGCTGAGGCCGGCACTGTTGAAAGCCGCCAAGTACGACCGCCGCATCTTGGTCGAGCGCGGGGTTGAAGCCCGCGAGATTGAAATATCCGTTCTGGGCAATCAGAGCCCCTGTGTCTCAGTTCCGGGCGAAATTATTCCGGATGATGAGTTCTATAGCTATACCGACAAGTACTATCACGGTGAACCTGAAGCTTGCATCCCTGCCCCACTGAGTGAAGAAGAGACCGAACGCGTCAAGCAATACGCCATCACCGCCTTTAAAGCCCTGGATTGTGCTGGAATGGCGCGAATTGACTTTTTTGTTGACAAGTCTGACGGTCAGCTCTACTTCAATGAGATCAACACCATCCCAGGTTTCACCAAGATCAGCATGTACCCCAAGCTTTGGCAGGCCAGCGGTTTGCCTTACCCGCAGCTGATTGACAGCCTGATAAGCCTCGCTTTGGAGCGCAAGCAAGAAAATGACAAAACTGTAAGGAAGTTCGAGGATTGATGAGCCCCAATCAGGAGAAGCTCACCCGCGCAGATGCGATCCGTGCCCGAAGAAAACTCGAGCGCGTGAATCCTAAAAAAACCCTTTCTGAGGAACAGGCTTTTTTGCGCAACACTGAGAGCGTCTCCAAAGTGGTCACCCGTAGATCGAGTGCTGAGGAGCATCTTCCTTACAATGCGGGGGCGGTTGGCAAAAAGAGCGTTTATGTGCGCACTAACAACCGCGGCAGCGAAATCCGCCTGCCTGCGCTGCCCAATATTCGCCTGCCTTGGCGGGTCCTTTCTGCGCTCATCGTTATTGCCTGCGCCGTGGCCATTTACTACTTCCAGTTCTCTGACCTTTTCAAAGTTAGAAGCGTCAACATCGCCGGTACCAACCGTATCAGTCAACAAGCCTTGCTGAACGCGATGAAAATTGAAAACAGCTCCATGATGGACCTGCATCCCGAAGAACTGCAATCCAAGCTTCTGACGGCCTTCCCTGAGATTCGTGATGTCAAAATCATGACCCGGCTGCCCAACGAAGTCAATATTTTGATTACAGAACGCCAGCCGCTGATTACCTGGTTCCTGAATGAAAAACCTGCTTATTGGATTGATGAAGAAGGTTACACATTCCCCATCCGCGGTGAACAAATCGGCACACCCTTCTTTATCTACGCCGACGGTGAACCGCCCTACCCACTCGGTTACCCAATGGAATTGCAGGTGAACCCCAGTCTCAGCAAGCAAGCGCCCAGGCTCAAGTTGAACCCGAGCGTGGATCCGGATTTTGTGCTTTCGGTTCAAAAACTCAATGAACGCCTGCCCGAAAGTTACACATTGAAATACGAAAAAGATAAGGGGCTGGCCTGGCAGGACCCCAATGGATGGACTGTCTATTTCGGCAACCGTTCAGCTGACATGGACCAAAAATTGAATGAGTACGATGCCATTGTCAAAGCAATATTGGATAAAAACTTGCAACCAACAATGGTCAGCATGCAATTTCTACACGCACCTTATTATCGAACGGAGCCTTAAGTCATGGAAGAACCTATTGTTGTCGGGATAGACATCGGATCAAACAAGATCTGCACCTTGGTTGCCCGCGTGGAAAAGAATAACCACCTGCGCATCCTGGGCGTCGGCATTGAGCCTTCACAAGGTGTCAGCCGCGGTGTGATCACAGATATCCCCTCAGCAGCCCAGGCAATTTCGCGCTCCGTTGAAAAAGCCGAACGCACATCAGGGTACGAGATTAACTGCGCCATCGTCAGCCTGGCAGGTTCCCATGTCTCTTCGGTTAACAACCGCGGTGTGGTGGGCATTCAAGGCCGGGTGATCGACCAACAGGATGTTTTCCGGGCGCTCGATTCTGCCCAGGCCATTGCTCTGCCCCACAATCGCGAAATTGTGCATGTCATCCAGCGCGGTTTCGCCATCGACGGTCAGGAAGGCATCCGCCAACCTGTGGGCATGCATGGCTTCCGCCTTGAGGTTGAAGCGCACATTATCAGTGCCACCGCCTCCACCATCGACAATCTGCGCAAGGCAGTCCAGATGGCCGGGATTGAAGTTTCACAATTTGTGCTCACCCCTCTGGCCGATGGTGAAGTTGTGCTCTCGGAAACCGAACGTTCCATGGGGGCCGCGGTCGTTGACCTTGGCGGCGGAACCACCTCCCTCTCTATTTACATTAATGGCGACGTCTGGCACACCAACATCTTGCCAGTAGGCGGCAATATGGTCACCTCGGATATTGCCCAGGTAATGCACATGCCGATTGACCAGGCCGAAGAAGCCAAGTTGCTTCACGGTCATGCTGTCCAGGCAGATGTCAACGCAGATGAAAGTTTCAATGTGGTGCCATTTGGCTCAGATCAGAGCCAGAAGGTTCAGCGGCTTGAAATGGTACAGGTCATCGAAGCCCGTATGGAAGAAATCCTGGATATGGTTGAACAGGAAATCAAACGCTCCGGTTATGATGGCATGTTGCCCGCCGGCCTCGTCCTCGTTGGCGGGGGCAGCCTGCTGCCCGGTGTGCGCAAATTGGCCCAGCGCATAACCACCCTTCCAGCCCGTATCGGAAAACCTGAGAACATCAGCGGGCTTACCGACCAGATCAGCAACCCGGCATATGCTACAGCCGTGGGTTTGCTTCAATGGGCAATTCTCATGAGTGAGACTAACCAGGAGCTTAAAGAAACTCCTGATAAAAAGTCTAAACGCCCTGCAACTACTGCGGAGAAGTTGCGTAAGGCGTTCGGAAAATTACTGCCGTAAAAACAACAAGCAAAAACAAGGAGAAATAAAATGGAAAACAGGACAACAGAATCATTTGCAAGGATTAAAGTAGTAGGCGTAGGTGGCGGCGGTTGTAATGCGGTCAACCGCATGATTGCCGAAGGTTTGCAGGGCATCGAGTTCATCGCTGTCAATACAGACGCCCAGGCTTTACTCAAATCCAACGCTCCCACCCGTGTGCGCATCGGCGACAAATGCACCCACGGTCTCGGCGCTGGCTCAGACCCCAGCAAAGGCAAAACTGCAGCAGAAGAATCAGCCGATGAGCTCTATGAAGTGCTCAAGGGCAGCGACATGGTCTTCATCACTGCAGGTTTAGGCGGCGGCACCGGAACCGGTGCAGCCCCCATCGTAGCCGGCATTGCCCACGAGGTAGGCGCCCTGACTATTGGCGTAGTCACCCGCCCCTTCAGTTTTGAAGGTTCCCATCGCTCAGCGGCTGCTGACCAGGGTGCTCGCGAACTCAAGCAATTCGCCGATACGCTCATAATTATCCCCAACGACCGTTTGCTTTCGATGGTCACCAAGAATGTTGGCATTCAGGATGCCTTTGGCCTGGCTGATGACGTGCTGCGCCAGGGCATTCAGGGTATTTCAGAACTCATCACCATTCCAGGTCTTATCAACCTCGACTTCGCAGATGTTAAGACCATTATGCGGCAAGGCGGCGCAGCCCTCATGGCTGTCGGCCAGGCAAAGGGCGAAGACCGCGCCCGCATCGCAGCCCAGCAGGCAATCAGCAACCAACTGCTGGATGTGACCATCAACGGCGCCAAAGGTATTCTCTTTAATGTCACCGGTGGTCCCAACATGTCCCTCTTTGAGGTCAACCAGGCTGCCCAAATCATCAAAGAAACCGCTCATCCGGATGTAAACCTCATCTTTGGTGCTGTCATCGAT
>WOZB01000115.1 GCA_011620445.1 Anaerolineaceae bacterium
TTAAACCGGATGCATTCTGTACCTTCTTACTGAAATAATTGCGGTTGTTGTAAGCCCCGCCCGAGAAAGTCCACATCGCGCCAAACTTGTGTGCAGAAGAAATGAAAGCTAATTGATAAGAAATGCACAAAATTAACCAATTCATGCAACTTCGATCACTTGACTCGAATCGCCCGGAAACCCGCATCCCGTACTTTGCTCGTAAGATCAGGCATAAAACCTGACCGTCAGATTACACGCGATTATCAGCAGCAAAAGAGTTTAGCGCTGGGCTAGTGGTAAAAATATGGAATACGGGTAATCTACCGGGTTGAAGGGCTGGCTGATCACCAGGTTGACCGTAATGCCCATGGACTCCTGGGGACCAATTAATAACGCAAACCCAGTTGTACTGTCTCCGCTAAAAGCAACCAGGATATTGCTGGCGTCTCCGTTGGCGTAAATGCTGCTGAGTGATGTGCCTACCCCAAAGCGCGTGTTGACGGAGGAAGCATTGAAAGCGTCCCCAGGATCGCCGTAGTTTGCTGAACACGATAAGTGGTCGGCTCCATCAGCCTGGATGAGCTTCACACGTTGGTTTATGGGTTCGTAATTATTAGGGGCACTTTCATTGATGTGCCAAATAAGCGCACCTGCACCCGGCAGGCTGGCATCGTAACCAGTCCTTGAGCGATTTTCAATTAAGAAAAAATCGCCTATCAGCGAGCTGAGGTTGGAATCTATAGGCAGAATTAAGGCAAAAGGATTGGTTGTTGAAACTAAAAGGTCCATGGGCGTGTTCTGGAAGTCCAGGGCAGGCACCAATTGGACAGGATTGTTGGGATCAATCCATGCAGAAATTATACGCAGGTAGGCGTTGGGGAGAGAGGGTGTCTGACCAAGGAAGGTGTCACCAGCAGCTGTATTCCAACCACCAAAAGACATAATATCCCAAGTACCCAAACCAGCGTCGACCGTGCCATAGAGGTCTGGCCAGCCAATATCGTGTCCCATCTCGTGAGCCATAATGCCAATTGTTGAAGAATGATCACCCATGATCTCGCCAAACATGATGTATGAGCCCTTCTTCATGTAAGAAGCCAACGTCATACCATCGGCAACCACGGGTGTACTCAGGCTCCACTTGTGTCCCCAAACGGATGGTTGGGAAAGGCCACCATTATAGGAGGCTTCAAAACCAGCAATGATCAACACAATATGCAGTTCTGAAGCCGATAAGGCTTTACTGGCATCCTTATCGAAGGAGGCAAAATTAACAAATGGGTCGGCAGCTTTCAATGCGAGAGAGACGATAGTGAGCGTTGCGTCCCAGTTTTGGTTACTCGGATTGGGATGAGTCTTGCCAAGGTTCACCCAGCCAACGATGCCATCGTTGAGGACACCAGAATTTTCTGAAGCAGGGGCTAAGTCAAGCAGGCCGAAAGAAGCATGGGCATAATAATCTCTGAGACTTTTTTCAGAATTGAAAAATTTGCCCTGGAAATCAGCTGGGTTTGTGGTGGGAGGTGTATCTTCGTAGTATCCCAATATGACTAACACAGGTTGAGTGCCGGTAGTGGTGGGAGCGCTAGTGTTAGCAGAAAGAGTGGTTGAACTAAGGGGGGCTGCTTCAGAGCCGGGCTGCTGACTGTCAGCGCCAACCGTTTCAAGCGGGTTCACAAATGATTGGATATTCTCGGTCTTGAGCTTGCGCTCGAAGTGCAACTCAACAGCAGGTGCGCCATTCACACCCACCCGCAAACTTTCCAGACTGTTTGAGGAGGCAATATTCTTACTCTGAACAGGCAGCATGTAGGTCCACCATCCATCCGCCTGCAGGTTTATGCTGTGACCTTCCAAAGTCTCGAAACCGCTGGCACGCTCATCGCCCCAAATTTGAATCCCAAATTTACTGCCATCAGGTTGAGTAATGGTCTTTTGATCAGGAGTGGAGGGCATGGCAAATGCAATTTGCGGAGTGAGCACCAGGGCCAGACCGACAAACAGCAATATTAATCCAAGCGAAATTGCCGCTTTACTCAAATTTTTATTCATTTCCATCTTTGATTGGAATGATATGGAAGTACCCGAGAGGGTAATTAAGTCTATTTTACTAAATCAATGTGTAACTAAAGTACGATAAGGATGTAGAGATTCCATCAGAATGATGAAATCGAAAGATTGCTAAAAATCAATCCAAACCTTCCCCTTTATGAATCATGCACAACTAAATTATTTAGGAATTACTAATTTAGGATAAATTCATGATCGGTCTGCATTTCCCCAATTTGCCAGGCCTCAACCCCCATGTGTGGGGCTTCCCTCTGAAATGAATCCAATTTATCTTGTGGAACCGCAAGCAACAATCCCCCGGAAGTTTGCGGGTCGTACAGCAACATTTGGTCCGTTTCGCTCAAACCGACCTCGTTTTGCACCTTTTTACTGAAATACTCGCGGTTGTTGTATGCGCCGCCCGAGAAAGTCCACATCTCACCATACTTCTGTGCGGGAGAGATGAAGGGTATTGAACCAAAATTCACAACAAATCCAGTTCCTGAAGCTTCGGCCATCTCAATCAGATGACCTAATAACCCAAAACCCGTGATATCTGTACAAGCTTTTACGCCCAGATTGACCGCAAGATTGCGCGCGGAGAGGTTGAGGCGCTTCATCCAGGCGGTCACTTCCTCAATTTCTTCAGTATTGGCTTTTTCCTGCTTGATAGCGGTTGTCACTACACCCATACCCAGGGGTTTGGTGAGGAAGAGCTTGTCACCTGGTTTGGCTGCACCCTTGAGCATGATCTGATCATGTTCCGCAATGCCAATGACGGCATAGCCGAATTTTGGTTCCTTATCCTGGATGGAATGGCCGCCAGCCAAAACCGCGCCGGACTCTTTTATCTTTTCCGCGCCGCCTTTAAAAATTGCCTGGGCAATTTCCAATGGCAAATCGGGGGGCAGGCAGGCAATATTAAGGGCCAACAGCGGCAAACCGCCCATGGCATACACATCTGAAAGGGCATTCGCTGCGGCAATCGCGCCGTAATCCGCGGGGTCATCCACGATGGGGGTAAAGAAATCGGTGGTCACCACTAAATCCTGCTGAGAATTGAGCGACCACAAGGCAGCATCATCCGGGCTATCCAAACCTGCTACCAGGAGAGGATAGTCTGAAGGCGGGAAAAGCCCACTGATTGGCCGCAGAACCTGCGCCAGCGTCTCCGCGTCGAGTTTACTTGCTCAACCCGCGCAACTGGA
Organism: Anaerolineaceae bacterium; assembly: GCA_011620445.1. Lineage (GTDB taxonomy): Bacteria > Chloroflexota > Anaerolineae > Anaerolineales > Anaerolineaceae > Mesolinea. The sequence goes on from WOZB01000115.1 coordinate 3,240, forward strand.
GAGGCTAGTCAGACGAATCTGCTTGCCCGATGGATATGTAGTGTTTTCCATTCCTGAATGATAATCCAAAAATGGGATCAATCGAACCAAATCGGATTGGAGATTAGCAGCGGTAGCGCCGGAATGCCATCATAGAGCGTACGCCAAAGTTCAAGCCGCACAAAGCCAGGTTCAAGCAGCGGTGTTTCCATCTCAAGAGTCCCTGATTTCTGGGCTTTGAAGAGAGTTTGGCTGCTGGTCTTACCAAGCAGGCGTACTTCGTCCCCAGCCTGCAGGCCTTCAAGGCGCAGGTTCAACGTTAAGCCTGTGCGCCAGGGAAGTGAATCCCCGGGCAGGGCTGTGTCGCAGCGCATCTCAAGTTGGGGGCCATCGGGTTGGTAGACTCCGTAAGTATGCCCCTGGCGGATGGCGGCAAGGATATCTTCAGCTGACTCGGATTGGGTAAAAACACGCAGAGAAGGCCCGCCCAGGATCTGGAAGAAGCCGTCTTTGTGATAATCGCTGCCACAAACCATGACGGCTTTTTCGCCTTCAACTAATCGCGCCTGCCAGGCGGCAACAGCGCGAAGATTGCTGAGGCGCATGGGTCCATTCCAGATTTCAATGCAGTCGTAGGGCAGGGCATCCGTGCTGAATGAGAAAGGCAGGTCATAGTCGTGGGTGTGGTTAAGCACAATCAGAGCGCCGCGGGCGTGGGCATCCTGAAAGCGTTTGCTAACCTCGGCTTCGTCATTGGTGAAGAAGGGTTCATCGTAAGGCTGCTCCAGCCCCAGAAAGTTGCTGTGACCGCGGTAGTGGGTCCATTCCACCCCCGGAATGACCGTGAAACCGGGCAGCTGGGGCAGCGAAGCGGTTTTGACGAACTGATTGTGGTCGGTAACAGCCAGGAAATCGAGGCCCTGGGATTGGGCATGTTGACAGAGTTCCAGGATGGTTTTGCTGCCATCCGAGGCCAGGGTGTGTGTGTGCAGGTCGCCGATGAGCCAACGTGGTGATTTTTCTTCAAAAGTGAGCGTGTAGTGTACATCCACACCTTCAGGGGCAACGTGGTAAGCCCCTGCCAGGATCAGCCAGGTGCCTGGCAGCAATTTGCAGGGGGTGCAACCGGGGGTGGCCCAGTTTTCTGAAAGCGTGACGGATTGCTTATCCGAGCCGGTAGCTGCCACCAGGCGGTTACCGGGGGCAACCAGCCCGAGGTCGACTGTGTTCAGACTGATACGCTCAGCGAAGCTGCCACCAGAGATTGCTTGTTTGAGGAAACCTCGTTTGGGGTACTCATAAGCAAGTGTAAATTTGCCGATGTTTTCCGGCATTTCGAAAGGCAGGGTCAGATACTGGCCTTGTTGAGTATGCGGAATGTGGTATGTGAATGTCAGATCTTTCTGCATAGTCTCCCTTAGTCTTTTGGTCTTTCATCGATCCACACCGACCGCAAGTGGTAAATGCCCAGTTTTCTTATCATCCACACCTATCGTGAATGGTAAGGGTTTAATCAATGCTTGTTAGGAAGGCTTTTCAGCCTTCTGCGATTCTCGATTTTCCATATGTGGCCATTATGACCTTTGTTAAGAAGGACGCCTTATGACCGTTCCGGCAAGACCATGCCTAGCCATTTTGCGATGTGCTTCTGCCAGAAATACCAATTGTGCTGGCCGCCTTTTTCTTCCCAATAGGTTAAAGGAATATTGTGCGCTTCACAAGCCTTTTTGAAAATGCGATTGACTTTTAACAGGTCATCCTGGGTGCCGCAGCAGCTGTAGAGCGCGGGCAAGGCCTCGGGATTATTGGCAGCATTGGCCAACCAGGCCATGGGGTCATCCCCGCTGCCTTTTACCTTGTCCAACCCGCCGTAAATCAAACCTATCTCATGCATCATGTGGTAATTGGCAGCCTTATCCTGCGGTACGCTTTTGATTTCAGGGATCAATGCGCCTGAAAGGCTGAGGGCAGCCCGGTAAAGTTCAGGGTGGAGGAAGGCAGCCTTGAAGGCACCCAAGCCGCCCATGCTGTTGCCGGCAATCAGGCAGTTCTGGCGGGAAAGGTCGAACTTGAAGGTTTTATCCAGGTATTCCGGCAATTCGCTGGTGATGTAATCAAAATAGGCCTGGCCATTATCCATATTGGCATACATGGACCGGCCACCGGTGGGAAGGACGGCGATAAAGCCCAGGTCCCAGGCCAGGATTTCGATGTTGGTATAGCGCTGCCAGGCGCTGCTGTCGTCCGAAAGGCCGTGCAGCAGGTAGAGCACCGGCAGTTTTTGAATGTCGCTTTCACTTTGATCGCCCCAACCGGGGTTAGGCATGATGATCTGCAAGGGCACTGTCACCTGCAGGGTTTTGGGGTTGTAATCGATGTGGATGTGGGTCATGTAATCTCCTTTAAAAAGGTGGCAATCCGGGATTAGGCCTCAAATTTGAGGTCGGAAGAATCAACTTTTTCAACGCGTTTGTCCTGATCAAAATGCAGGAAATTGGAGAGCACCAGGGCAAAAACCATCATGATGAACGGGATGCCGCAGAGCATAAAGCGGGAGGCTAAACCGGGGTTGGGGCCGGGGTTTTCGCCATTAACGAAGCCGAAAAGGCGGTTCATCAGAAAGAAGCCCACGGCGCCTGACAGGCTGCCGAAAAGGTTGGTGAGGAAGCCGGTAAACTGGGCGATGATGCCTTCGCGGCGCACTTTGTGCAGGCGGGCATCTTCATCCATCACCCTTGCGCCCACCAGATCCATGGTGGTGATGCAGCCGGCAAAACCAAAACCGACCAACGCCGCGCAAGCCAGAGCGATTATCAAATTTGGGGCAAAGAAGAGGGGGATAAAAGCCACGGCCAGACTGAGCAAAGCGAAGCGCCAAACGCGCATGAGGGGGTGTTTAGCTACAAAACTGGCCCAGACCGCCACAGAGGCGATGGCCACCAGCAGCACGATGCCGAAGAGCATGGAAGTCTGCGCGCTGGAGAGGTTAAGGGCATATTTGGCGAAAAAATTGAGGGCGGCCAGCACCGAAGACATGGCGGCCGCGTAAAAGGCGTTCGTAAAACCGGCCAACCAGAAATGCGGGTTCTTTGCGAGGTCGCGCAGGCTTTTGAAGAAGTTGGGCTTGGCTTCCGTTGGGCCGGGGGGCGATTCGCGGCTGGTGAGCGCCATGTAAAGGATAACGACCCCGCCAACACCGCCGTAGAGCATGGCGGTGGTGCTGTAACCGAGCTTATCGGTAATCATCGGGGTGAGCGCGATGGCGATAATCATGGCCACCAGCTGGAAGGCCTGGCGCATGGCGTTGGCCTTGGCTCGGCTGGCATCTTCCTTGAAAAGTTCCGGGAAGAGAGCTCCGTAGTTGGAATTGATCATGGCGTCCAGCGTGCCCGTGAGGAAGAAGAAAACCATGGCATAGATGAAGAGGGATCTATTGGGCATGGATGGAGGGCTGAAGAAAAGAATGAGACAGGCAATCAGGATGGGGGTGACAAGCACCAGCCAGGGCTTGCGGCGCCCAAAACGCGTGCGGGTGGAGTCGGAGAGGAAACCCCAGAGCGGGTTGTCGATGGCGTCAATGATGGAGTAGACCCCCATGACGGTTGCCCATTGGACGGTGGTAAGGCCCATATTGGTGACGTAAAAGAAGGCTGCATAGGTCTTGAGCAGGTTGACGGGCAGCGATGTGCCGAACATGCCGATAGCGTAATTGAATGTTTTCATGCGAGGAGCTGCTTTGGTGGGTAGGGTGGGGGAAATTTCCATGTTGCCTCCTTTTGGCCTCTTTGATTATAAACAATAAGGCGCTTTGGCGGCGGTTTTTGGATGGATTAAGGGGCTGGCAACGGTGATATGCAAGAACCAGATCAGTGGATCTTAATTAGTCATTCTAAGTGCAGCGAAGAATCTTCGCCTTGATCCATCATCTGGCAGATCCTTCGCAAGGCCAACTCAGGATGACAGGAAAAGTAATGATGAAAACCAGATTGCCACGCAAAAGAGGCTCCACGACCGTTTGTAGGAGCAGCGCCTTGCCCGCCATATCCGTCCTTGCGAGGAGTGCCAGCAAGGAAGCAATCGACTTTTCTTTCCCGGTGGTTGTAGAAGTGAGGGTCAGTGCGCAGGGCTGCTCAATCGTAATTACCTTTGGCCTTCTTATCGCAGTGAAGAAAATTAGTCTAATACCCAGGGAGGGCAGGATATGGAACTTTCCCGCCCAAATGATCCTAAAAAACGTGGGAGGGGAGGCAAAAAGCTCATCCCTCCCGTACGAAAAATAATCTCTGGGTAGATCATCGAAAAGCTTGCTTGAGCGGCAGCATAAAAAATGTGGCCGTGCGAACCTGGCTAGCAATTAAGAAATCGAAGCATCGATCCAGCCGACACAAGAATCCAAGAAAGGTATAATTCACCGCATGGATATCGCAATTGTTGGGGCTGGAGCCTCCGGCATCTTGGCTGCCCTCGAAGCCGCCCGCAAGCGCGGCCACCGGGTGGTACTTTTTGAAAAAAACCCGAGCATCGGGCGCAAACTGCTGGTTACCGGCAGCGGGCGCTGCAACATCAGCAATGACGCGGTAAAACCCCAGGCTTTTACCTGCGCGGATGAAAACTGGATGGCGACGCTGCTTTCAAACTTCGGGCTGACCGAAATGCGCACGCTTTTCACGCAACTTGGCCTGCCTCTGCAAAAGACGGACGACGGCTGGTACTATCCGCTCTCCGAATCTGCCCATTCCGTGGTTGAGATCCTGCAGGAAAACCTGCTAACCCGGCGGGTGGAGTTGCGCGTAGCCACTACTGTGACTGCCATCAGCAAACAGGAAGCGGGGAATGGTTTCGAGCTTACACTTGATGATCCTGAAGCTATTACAAGCGAGCATTTTGATGC
>WOZB01000216.1 GCA_011620445.1 Anaerolineaceae bacterium
CCTTTACATAATGGGTTGTATCGCGGAGCAGGGATGAATAATCGGCTGGAAGAACTCAGAACAAAAAAGGGCTGGACTCAGCAGGAAATGGCGGACCAACTCTCTGTATCAAGACAGACGATCATATCGCTGGAACAGGAACGATACAACCCTTCCCTCTTACTGGCATTTCGAATTTCAAGTGTATTTGGTTTGGCAATCGAAGAAATCTTTCTTTACAAGGAGACATCAGATCATGGAAAATAATTCGCATTATCGAAACAAAGTCAGGACAACTGGAGTGTTATTGCTTGGTGCGGGGATCTTGTTTTTTGTGCTGGGGGTTGTGTTGGGAGATAAACCGGCTCTTCAGACGTATCTAAAACTACTGCAAGGGATCGGTGTTTATCTAATCTTGATGGGTGTATTGAATCTGGTCAGAGCATACTTCTTCCAGAAAAACCCCACAGCCTTGCAGCGAGACAGAATCGGCAGTACAGATGAACGAAAAACCTGGATTCGTTACCGTTGCGGGAACAATGCCTTTATATTCGACATCGCCGCTGCAATCATCGCGTTGCTGGTGGTCGGGGTAATACAAGAACCGATCGACCCCGATCTGGCATGGTGGGTGCTGACTGGGATCGTCAGCGGAACACTCATCATTTATGCTGCCAGCCTGATCTGGTATGAAAGCAAGTACTGATCGTTGATTTTCTTAACGTCAGGCTGATCCGGGTATGAAGCAATTATGGTAAAGCCATAAGAGGTCTTCTAAATCTCTCAGAGCCTTCAATTGGGCAGCGACATCAAAGCAAACCGCCTAATTCATACCAAAAGATGACCAAATTCAGATTGACATGTATTTCGACCTGATAAGGAAATACCCGCTGGACAAGTAATTATTTGCTTGCGTTTCTAACAGTGCGCAATTTACCCCTTGCCCCAGAGGGGAATCAGAATCGCCCTGTTTTCCCAAAGATCAGACCACCATACGCTTGCAATTCCTTGTGGTCAACATAATTCGAGAGCCTATGAACACTTTAGGAAAGAATTATCATAAGTGAGCGTCACTTCAAATAATGGTCACGGATTTTGGCTTCAATTTGATTGTTAGTCATTTTATCCGCGTTTTCAACACCCACGATGCACTCGCCGAAGCCTGCCTTCTGAAAGCGTTTTTCAAGCTCGCCTTTTGCCTCACCAGGACCAATAATCCAGATGGAATCTGCTGATTTAACTAAGGCAATGACCTCATCATAGAAAAGGTCGAGGCGATTATCGTATTGTCTATCACGAATGTCCTCGTCAGGTGAGTCGCCTTCCGATTGATTTTTCCCTGAAAATCGGACGCGTTTTCCGACGTTAGATTGAATTTCCTGAGTTTCTTCAATGCCATCGTTAAAGGTCACAATCACCGCCTTGCGATGGTCAATCCATATACCTGTTTCCTTTTTCAATTGTCACTCCTTTACAGTAGTCCATTTCAATTCAACTGCAAGTTGGCATAACTAAGTTTATCAGGCGATATATGCATGAATCTCAAATGTAAAACAGCAAATGCAACTGCGAAAAACATAGTTACCTCCGAATTTCAATTTTCTTTCAACGAGCAGCCAGGGTAAAGCAGATCCATGCACCGAAAAAGCACTGAGATTAATGTGAAAGGTTTTATAGAGTATTAAATGATAAAATCAACAATTATGAAAGCAATTATTGAGAGTTTACGGCCTCGTCAGTGGATCAAAAACGCTTTTATTTTTGCTGGATTGATTTTTGATGGGCAGCTTAACCAATTGAATCCATTTCTTAGGGTGTTGGCTGCGGCCCTGGTTTTTTGTCTTGTCTCAGGTGTCACCTATATCATCAACGACTTGTTAGACATCAAATCCGACCAGGCTCACCCAACTAAAAGGTTTCGTCCAATAGCTTCTGGCCGCTTGAGCAAACAAACTGCTATTATCCTCATAATCAGTCTTGGATTAATTGCTCTGGCAAGTGCTTTCCTTCTTTCACCATATTTTGCGCTTCTTTGCCTGGCTTATACCATGCTAATGCTGGCCTATTCCAAATGGTTGAAAAAAGTGATGATTATCGATGTGATTGTAATAGCAATCGGTTTTGTTTTGCGGGTGATTGCCGGCCTGTTAGTGATCCAGGTACGTTATTTCTCGCCTTGGCTCCTGGTTTTGACCACCCTTCTGGCCTTGTTCCTCGGTTTTGGTAAACGCCTGTCCGAGCTAAAACTCCTCGAAGATAAAGCAGGAGCCCACCGTCAGGTGCTTGACGGCTACAGTACCAGCCTCTTAAACCAGTACCTTGTGGTCATCCTTAGCAGTATTCTGATCACCTACTGCATGTATACCTTCAATGCACATCCTGATCTGAGCAATCAGTGGATGATGTTGACCATTCCACTGGTCCTATATGGGGTTTTCAGGTATATGCATCTGATCCAAACCGGCACCAAAGCTTCTGCCCCTGAAGATCTTCTACTTGGGGACCGACCATTGCAGGTTACCATTCTACTTTGGGGCCTCGCGGTCGTTGCTTTAATCTATTTCATAAGGTGAGCATGCCAGTAATCCCAGCCAGCGCTTGTGCAAAAACGATCTTATTAGGTGAACATGCGGTTGTCTACGACGAACCTGCGATTGCTCTACCAGTTTCAAATTTACGGGTGAGCGCTACCATACAGCCAGGCATCGGCCTTGAACCTGGTACTGTAATAATTAAGGTTCCCGGATTAAGTCTGGATACTGATCTTAAATCGCTTCCACCTCAACACCCCATTGCGATTTCAATTCAAGCAACGCTTGATAGCCTCGGTATTCATGAACATCCTACCTTTCGACTGCGCTTGACTAACAATTTCCCGCTGGGTGCCGGCCTTGGTGGCAGTGCCGCTATCGCGGTTACCATTGCCCGTGGTTTATCTGCTTTCCTTGGTCATCCTCTCGGTCAGGCTGAAGTTAATGCGGTTGCGTTTCGCAGTGAACAGTCAGCCCACGGCAACCCTTCAGGGATTGATAACACCGTAATTTCACTTGAAAAACCGATTTACTTCCGTAGAACTCATAAAGAAGAAATTGTTAAGGCAGGCAGGATGTTCTCATTCCTGATTGCCAATACCGGAATTTCCAAACACACACAGGATGTCGTTGGCGATCTGGCTCAAAAACGTATTGAAGATAGTGAAATTCAGAAGATCATGCACGAAATTGGGCAGGTCAGCAAAGAAGGGCGCGGGGCATTTACTTCAGGTAATCTCGGTAAACTCGGAGTTCTGATGAATGAGAACCAGTCCCTTCTGGAAAAACTAGAAGTGTCCTCGAATGAATTGAGAAACCTGATTGAAGCTGCCTGCAGTGCTGGTGCCCTGGGTGCTAAATTGACAGGCGGAGGTCGGGGTGGATGCATCCTGGCTCTCATCGACGAAGTTAAGCGGGAAGCCATCGAATATGCGTTATCAGCCGCTGGAGCCAAACAAATTTTTGCTTTTGAGATCGGACCCCAGAGTGCCCGATAATCCTCAAATTTTTCTTAAACTGGGCGGTTCGCTTATTACGGACAAAAATCAGGCTGAAACCGTGCGCAAAGATGTAATTCAGAACTGCTTGGCACAGGTCAAGCGATGGCTGAACGAGAATCCAAGCTCAAGATTGGTGCTTGGGCATGGATCCGGCTCTTTTGGTCACTACGCCGCAAAGACCTTCCACACCCGCGAAGGTGTTCGCAACCAGCAGGATTGGATGGATTACGCCTCTGTATGGCAATCTGCCCGTAAATTAAACAATTTCTTCATTAATGCCTGTGTTACGCTCGGTATTCCGGTTGTGGATTTTCCCATCTCCGCCGTTGCCATAACAAACAATCGCGTAGTTGAAACCTGGAATCTGGAATCCCTTGTGGAAACCTTTAACCATCACGTGGTTCCGGTTGTTCATGGAGATGTTTGCATCGACCGTTCCTTGGGAGGTACCATCCTTTCGACAGAAGAAATTTTCCGTCACCTTGCAAACCAACTCAAACCTAACCGAATTCTGTTGGCTGGCGCAGAAGGTGGGGTTTATGCGGATTTTCCTGTCAACCAAAGGCTCATTCCCCACCTTTCAGCAAGTGCTGTTCTTTCGGGGTTTTTGCAGGGTTCCAAAGCAAGTGATGTGACAGGCGGTATGGCTGCCAAAGTTGCGTTAAGTCAAGAAATAGTCCAAGCCAACCCGGGCTTGGAAATAAACATTTTTTCAGGTTTTGAAACAGATGCTATTTACAAGGCGCTCACAGGTGAAGCCTCGGGCACCCTAATATTCTGAGGAATGCCAATCCAGAATGCCTTATAATCTAAACTTATGATTTACACACGCCAACAATTAGAAGAATTTGAAACCCAACAGCTCGCCTCCTATGCCATCAAGAGCAAGGATTCCAAAGGTCGCAATTTTCCCGAGGAAGAGGCAGACTTTCGCACCCGCTTTCAGCGTGACCGCGAACGTATACTCCACACGACTGCTTTCAGACGGTTGGAATACAAGACCCAGGTTTTCATCAACAATGAAGGTGATTACTACCGCACCCGTCTAACTCATTCTCTTGAAGTAGCCCAATTGGGTCGCTCTGTAGCCCGTAGCTTGGGGGCCAATGAAGACCTCGTCGAAACCATTTGCCTGGCGCATGACCTGGGGCACCCCCCATTTGGCCATTCCGGCGAGACTGTGCTCGCCAGGTTGATGCTCGACCATGGCGGCTTCAATCACAACGCCCATTCTCTGCGCATCGTCACCGAGCTCGAGCGTCGCTACCCTGATTTTCCTGGCTTGAACTTGAGCTACGAAGTCCTGGAGGGCATGGTCAAGCATGAAACCGATTACGACGTTTCGGATGCCAAAGATTACGACCCTGACCTGAGAGGCTCTCTTGAAGCTCAGATAGCTAATGTGGCGGATGAATTGGCCTATACTTCCCACGATCTGGACGATGGCTTGCGCTCAGGGATGATCACCCCTGCGCAATTGGACGGCATCGCCATCTGGGAAATCATCAATGAAAGCCTCGGGCGGCGCAAATCTGAAACTCTCGACGAACTCACCCGGCACCAGATTATCCGGCGGTTGATCGGTTTTGAAACCACTGATCTGATCCAATCCATCGACCGGTACTTGCGCAAAAGTAACGTCAAATCAGCACTCGATCTGCAAAAACTACCCTATAACGTGGTCGGTTTCAGTGAAGATATGTTCCGCCGCAATCGCGAGCTAAAAGATTTTCTTTTCAATAATCTTTATCGGCATTACCGGGTCGTGCGCATGGCCAGTAAGGCGGAAAAGATTGTTTCAGACCTTTTTGCCATCTACCAGCAGAATCCAGCCACCTTGCCTGCCCATATCCAACCCAGCATCCGCGAAAAAGGCCTGGAACGGTCAATCTGCGATTACATTGCTGGAATGACCGACCGATTTGCGATTGACGAATTCAACCGTCTTTTCTCCCCAGACGTATTACCCTAGGAGTCTAATGCCCGACATTATCTATCTAACCTCGGCTGGTAAGGCCAAGCTTGAAGCCGAATTGGCTGAATTAAAAGGTCCTCGACGCCTGGAACTCTCCAGAAGACTAAAATCCGCCATTGAACAAGGCGATTTATCCGAAAATGCGGATTATATTACGGCTAAAGAGGAACAAGCCTTTTTGGAAGGGCGCATCCAGGAGTTGGAATCAGTGCTTTCGGATTCCGTGGTTGTTGAAAGTGAGGAATCGGGCGGTAAGGTGCAGATTGGCAGTCATGTGACCGTCCAAGAAGACGGTTATCCTGCAGAAACTTACATCATTGTTGGTGCCAGGGAAGCAAAACCTAGCGAAAAACGTATTTCTTACGAATCTCCAATTGCGAAGGCATTATTGGGCTTCCGCAAAGGTAAAATCGTCGAGGTAAACCTTCCCAATGGTGCAAAAGTGAAACTGAAAATCCTAAACGTCGAATAAAATCGCAACTTCAATGATTTAATAAAAAAGCCCCTCAACGAGGCTTTTGTGTCATGAGGCATTACTTCTTTTCGTACACCGCTAATTCCAGGGTAAGCCGCTGGAAATAGCTTTGTGGGGTCTGCAGCAGTTCGCCATAACTAAGGTCAACTACGTGCCCTTCAAGCACCAGTGAGGCTGTTTCCATTGTAAAGTGCTTCTCAACTTCGGCAAGCACTGAGTCGCCTTTCTTTTCCAGGTTCTCCCGCATAAATAAGTCGTCAAAGGCATGCTGACACATCAGCACACTGGTAACTGTCTGAATGTCGTTTTTATCAAAAAGCCAGATTTCAAAAGCGGAAATCTTTTTGGGTTCGCCAGTACCTACGATGTCCGAGAAACTTACGCCACATTCGCCGAGGAATGCACCGTTGGGGGCATCGAAGATAAATGACTCATCGTAGAGGTCATCACCGTACATATAAGTTGTCAGAAATTGTGCAATGGGTTTCCCAACCGGTAGAACTTTCGGTTTTGTTTCTGCAGGTATTGAAGCTGGAGCTTCCTGGGCAATTTTGCTTGTTGGTTGAGAGGCCTGATTAATAATAGCTGGCACTTCAATGCGCCGCTGCTGGCTTGTATTCTGGTTTGTAATGGTAGGCTTAATGGGAGTTGCTGTGGGTTTTGTACCTTGCTGAACGCCACTGGATGGCGTTTTAGTGACCATGCTCATCTGGGGATTGCCCTTAGCTTCTTGGCCGCGGAAGAAAAACCAGTAGACGGCAGCTGCTCCTACAACAAGCAAACCTAAAAGTGCTATACCCAACGTACTTGTATTCTGCTTTGAGATCGGCAGCGGACCAGTGGTGGTATTGCCGGTGTCATTGGTAGCTGGCAAAGGATTTGCACTTGCGGCTGGTGCTGACACTGCGGTGGCAAAACGGGAAATTTGTTCGTCGTTAAGCAGACCGGGGTTCCCCCGCACAGCATCCAGAACAGAGGCTGCTTTTGCACCGAAATCCTGATAGACCTGAACAGCTTTTTCTTTGTCGTTGGTCAATGTATACGAAAGGATGGCATTGCTCATCACAGTCTGCTGCATTTCTGGCCGCAGATTAGCGGAGCTTGCATCTGTCCAGCTCACTGGCCAGACTACCCAACCCACGATTAATCCGAGTACCAGGCCAATTATTAACCCTGCAACTCCATAAACGTAGGTTTTCTTGATCCGCGTAACGGGAGAATTTGTCATCGTGCACCTCTCATTTAATCGACACCTACCCTAAGAGGTGCACGAAATATACCAAGCTAAACCTGAACGATTTCTTCCTTATCAAGGACAACCTTGCAGTTCAAACAAGTTACCTTGTCCTTGTTTTGCATAACCAAAGTTCCCCCGCAATCGGGACATTTTGAAGCGACCGGCTTGTTCCAGGAAACAAAATCACATGTGGGATAGTTGGAACAACCGTAGAATACTCTGCCCTTGCGGCTGCGTTTGACAACGACTTCTCCGTCGTGGCATTTGGGACAAGCTACTCCAATTTTTTCAACCACAGCTTCGGTATAACGACAAGTAGGGAAGTTGCTGCAGCTGATAAATTTTCCAAACTTTCCTGTTCGGATGACCAGGTCATGGCCGCAGAGCGGGCAGGGACGGCCGGTACTTTCCGGTTTTATCCGCGTGACCGGCATTTTTTCCTTGGCAACCTTAAGGCTTTCTTCGAAAGGTGTATAGAATTCCCGGATAACTCCCACCCATTCTTTCTTGCCTTCCGCAATTTCATCGAGCTCCTCCTCCATGAGGGACGTGAAGTTGATATCAACAACCTCCGGAAAATACTCGACCACCAGATCATTGATCAAATACCCTGTTTCAGTTGGGAAAAGCCTTTTGTTTTCGCGGAAAACATAACCGCGGTCCTGAATGGTTGAAATAATAGGCGAATAAGTGGACGGCCTGCCGATCTTGTTCTCTTCCAAAACCTGGATCAACGAAGCCTCAGTGAATCGAGCCGGCGGTTGCGTGAAATGTTGATCAAAAAGCAAATTTTTAAGATGAATATCATCGCCCTCTTTTAACAACTCAAGGGGAATTTGTACGTTCTCTTCTTCTTCTTCCATGTCTTCATCTTTGGT
>WOZB01000257.1:0-1842 GCA_011620445.1 Anaerolineaceae bacterium
CGGCGATAACCATGATTGAAGCTTTACCAGGTTTCATCTTCATAGCGCTTCCCAAATTCCTATCTGCCCAATCTTCAAAATTAAAGGGCAAGTTTGATTCACCGCCCCGCCCTAAGCAAGGCTCTGCCTGATTTTCTCTGCAGTTTTCCTATAATTTTCCAGTTTCTCGCGTTCAGCTGCGACCACAGTTTCAGGAGCTTTTTGAGCGAAAGGTCCACCCAGCAACCCGGTCAGCCTTTTGATCTGGCTCTCAATTTCAGCCAATTCACCTTGCAGCTTCTCATTATCAAATCCGGCTTCAGCCTGAGCATTGCCTTCGAAATAAATTTCAATCTCATTGAAGACTAACGGGTTTTGAGCAGTAAACTTTTCCGGTTTTTGGTGCTGGAGGTCTAATCTGTCAGGATCTAAACCTGCCAGTACGCAGAACATGCTTTTTTGGCTTTCAAGCAAACCGTGACTCTCCGCGGTCACAATTGTAGCTGCCAGGGTTTGTCTTGGATTGATCTTGTTTTCTGATTTGTAGTTGCGGACCATGCCGGTGAGAGTCTGGATAAGGCTAAAGTCCTTGATGATCTGATCTTCCCAACCTTCCGTGGCAAAACCATCAGGCCACTTGGCAATAATCAGCGCATTTTCCCAGGCTTTAGGTTCTTCCAGCTGCAGATTAGCCGCTATACAGGCTTCCTTAAGGTAGCCCCAAAGGGCTTCGGTCACAAAGGGCGTAAAAGGATGCAGCAAGCGCAGCATGATATCCAGAACGCGAGCAAGGGTGTAAGTGGTGTAATAGGCTCGTTCGCCACCTTCCGCCAATTGTTCCTTCGAAACTTCCAGATACCAGTCCGCAAAATCATTCCATAAAAATTCGTAAATCTGCCTGCCGCCTTCCCCAAACTGGTAATTTTCAAAAAGTTTGTTGACATTGTTGACAGTTTCTTTCATGCGGGCCCAAATCCAGGAATCTGCCAAGCTCCACAGAGGTGAACGCTCTGGTTTCTCGCCCACTTTGTCAATTGCGCTGATCACAAAGCGGCCAATATTCCAGACCTTGTTGGTAAAATTACGGTTGCTTTCCACTTTTTTAACAGAAATGTTCATATCATTGCCGGGTGCAGAACCGACCAGCAGTGTGAATCGCAATGCGTCAGTGCCCATCGTGTTCATAATACCGAGTGGGTCGATGACGTTATTCTTGGTCTTGCTCATCTTCTGACCCTTGTCATCACGCACCATACCGTGCAGGTAGATGGTGTGGAAAGGCGCTTTGCCGGTAAATTCAATCCCATCCATCATCATGCGGGCGACCCAGAAGAAAATGATGTCGTAACCGGTCTCAAGCACTGAAGTTGGATAGAAATACTTGTAATCAGGCGTTTCTTCAGGCCAACCGAAGACACTAAACGGCCACAAACCCGACGAGAACCAGGTGTCCAGCACATCCGGGTCTTGAATCAGATTGCTCGAGCCACATTTGGGACAAGTACTCGGATCGTCGCGAGCCACGATGACTTCCCCGCAATCCTGGCAGTACCAGACTGGGATGCGGTGGCCCCACCAGAGCTGCCGGCTGATGCCCCAATCCTGAATGTTGTCCATCCAGTTATAGAAAACCTTGGTAAAACGTTCTGGCACAATTTTAGTTTCACCGCTCTCAACCGCGGCCTTGGCGTTCGCTGCCAGGCTTTTCATCTCAACATACCACTGGGTGGTCACCATGGGTTCGATGATCTCACCTCCTCGTTGAGAACGAGGTACATTCAGGGTGTAGGGCTCTTCCTTGATTACAAGGCCAGCTTTGGCCATATCTGCCCAGATCTGCTTGCGGGCTTTGAAGCGTTCTAT
>WOZB01000257.1:1942-8033 GCA_011620445.1 Anaerolineaceae bacterium
TAACGAGGGTCATCTGGATGAACGGCGACAGCGGTATCACCAGGAATCGTTTCTGGCCGGGTGGTCGCTACGGGGATAAATTCGCCAGTGTCGTCAGCCAGCATGTACTTGAAATAGTAAAGCGTGCCGGGCTCTTCCGAATATTCCACTTCCAGATCCGAAACAGCGGTCTGCAAACCCGGGGACCAGTTTGTCATCCGCGGTCCGCGATAGACCAGCCCTTTTTCATAGAGTCTTACAAAAGCTTCACGCACTGCCCGGGAAAGGCCGTCATCGAGGGTGAAGCGTTCACGGGTCCAGTCGCAACTGGCACCCAAACGCCGGATCTGACGCACAATTTGGCCGCCAAACTCATGCTTCCACTCCCAGACTTCATTAACAAACTCTTCCCGGGTGAAATCCGTACGTTTTTTACCCTGTTTGGCAAGCATTTTCTCTACCTGCAATTGGGTGGCAATACCGGCATGATCCGTTCCGGGAACCCATAGTGTGGGTTCTCCCTTCATGCGGTGGTAGCGGATCATGACGTCTTCAGTGGCCACAAAGAGTGGATGCCCAAGGTGCAAAGCCCCGGTCACATTAGGGGGCGGAATAACAATGACAAAGGGCTTGATGGACGGGTCAAAACCAGGTTTATTGGGATCATTGGAAGGCAAAAAATAACCTTTCTCCTCCCATTTCTGGTAGATAGGTTGTTCATAAAGTCTAAAATCATAAGCTTTTGGCAGTTCAGTCATGGCGACCTCATTCTTTCTCTTGCAAGCATTGCCTAATGTGTTGGCAAGCCTTAATTTTTCTTCGTTCTAAAAAGCCCTGTGTTTTGGTAAATAAAAACACTTTCGCCTCAAAGAGGACGAAAGTGTTAGTTCCGCGGTACCACCTCAGTTCACCAAAATTGGTGCACTCTCGCAGCGCTATCGGGCTTACCCGGACCGTTCTATTCCCTTGCGGTTTCTTCGGTCAACACATCGGCGACTTCACTCCCTTACCTTCAGGGTCTCTCAGCAGGCAACCCTTCTCTGTATCAGGATAGAGGACTTACTCCTCCGATGCAGAGATTATAGCATAAGGGCGCGATAAAATACTAAGATTGCTGCATAAGATTGCTGCATAAAGTCTCACAGGTCATGGTTCTGAAATTGATGGATGATTAGATAAGCCCAAAGCCAAAAATAAACTCTCAGTTGGTTCAAGTTGGGAGCTTATAAGAACCCCGCGATTGGTCGCGAGGTTCTCAAATCCTAATGATGCAGGGGTAATTAAGCTAACGGCCCATGCTAATGACTTGATCTTCCCATTTATGCCAGCCGTTGAATTTTTCGTCGATGATTTTCTTCCCCTCACCAGGATGGTCAAGGCCGAGCAATTCCAAATCAGCATCCACCATAATACGTACAAGCTCGTGGAATTTCACCTTCGGCTCCCAGCCTAACTGATTGGCCCGGGTTGGGTCTGCCAGCAGGTAATCAACTTCGGTCGGCCGGAAATAACGCGGGTCCACCTCGACATATTGGTGCCAATCCATACCAGCATAACCAAAGGCTTCATCCAGGAATTCGCGGATGGAGTGCGATTCGCCGGTACCGATGACGTAGTCGCCAGGCTGATCCTGCTGCAAGAGCAAATGCTGCGCTTCCACGTATTCAGGTGCGTAACCCCAGTCGCGCTTTGAATCCAGGTTGCCCAGGTAGAGCTTATCCTGCAAGCCGGCTTTGATGGCTGCCAGGGCAGCAGTGATCTTGCGGGTCACGAAGGTCATGCCGCGGAGAGGCGATTCGTGGTTAAAGAGGATGCCATTGGTGGCAAAAATATTGTAGGCTTCTCGGTAATTGACTACCATCCAATAAGCGTAGAGCTTTGCCACGCCGTAGGGGCTGCGAGGATAGAAGGGGGTTAGTTCATTCTGTGGTGGTTTGGCAGCCCCAAAAAGCTCACTGGTGGAAGCCTGGTAGAACTTGATGTCTTTTTTTACGCGACGGATAGCTTCTAGGATGCGGGTAGTGCCCATGCCAGTAGTATCGCCAGTGTATTCAGGCATTTCAAAACTGACTTTTACATGGCTTTGGGCGGCCAGATGGTACACCTCGTCTGGCTTGGTATCGTAGATGATGTCTCCAAGCGAACCCGTGGAGCCCAGGTCGCCGTAGTGCAGGAACAAATTTTCTCCAGATTTGCTGTGCGGATCGCGGTAGATGTGATCTATGCGCTGGGTGTTGAAGTTGGATGCGCGACGGATAATGCCGTGCACCACGTAGCCCTGGTGTAAAAGATACTCAGCCAAATAAGAGCCATCCTGGCCGGTAATGCCGGTAATCAACGCTGTTTTCATGGAACCTCGCAAAATAACTATTTTGGCTAATTTTACTTGATTTACACAAACGGCAATGAGAAGCCCAGATATGTGCTTGTTAATCTGAATGGAGTGCAATTTTTTGCTGTAATTCTTTGGCTCTTTCATTCTTTGGTTTGCTATCAGATCTTTCCGTTTAATGACGGATAAATGACCTACTAAATTTTTGAAATTGGAAATTCCTAATTAGTTTTAGCAACTTCTATATGGAGCGCTTCGGATTGCATCCCGGTTCAGGTATAATCTTCAGAAATCAAACTTGTTAAGAATTGAGGAGACAATGAAGAAATATTCCCTCGTTTTTTCCATACTTTTAGTGCTCTCAATGCTTCTGGCTGCCTGCCAGACGGCAACAACGGTCCCCACGCAGGCCCCCGTAGAACCAGGTAAAGCCGAAGAACCTACAAAAGCAACCGAACCGGGCGCTGCTGCCACTGAATCGCAAACGTTAATCGTTTGGGACCAGTTCTACCGCGATGTCGAATCCAACGTCTTGGACACACTCAACCAGGAATTCGAAGCTGCCCACCCGGGTGTTAAGATTGAACGCGTGGTCAAAAACCTGGATGACCTCAAAGTGACCGAGAAATTGGCACTTTCTGAGGCGGATGGCCCGGATGTGGCCCAGGTAAATCAAGGCCGCAGTGATATGGGTGCTCTTGTGCAGGCGAACTTGCTGCTGCCCCTCAACGATTATTACACTAAACTGGGCTGGGATAAGATCGTCACCGGCTCTATTGCCAGCCGCAACAGCTTTACCGCGGATGGTAAAACCATGGGATCCGGCAATATCTACGGCGTTAGCCCGACTGCTGAAGTGGTCGGCGTTTACTACAACAAAACTCTCTTCCAGAAAAATGGTTGGGCAATTCCGGCTTCCTTTGAAGAATTTATGAGCTTGCTGGCCACTATCAAGGCTGCAGGTGTGACCCCGATTTCGTTCGGCTCTCTGGACGGATGGAACGCCATTCACGAATTCAGTGCCATCCAGCACCTGCTGGTAAGCCCCGAATACATCAACAACCTGGTTTACGGTACTGGTGCAGTTTCATTTGATACTCCTGAAAACCAGCTGGCAGCGCAAATGCTGCTGGAAATTGCTGACGGGGGATATTTCACCGATGGTTTTGCGGGCATTGGCTATGATGACAGCAATAAAAGCTTCAAGGCTGGAGAAGGTGCTATGACGATTACCGGTTCCTGGCTGGCTAGTGAATTAATTGAAGGTACAGACCAGGAATTTGGCTTCTTTCTCCTGCCAGGTATGGGCGGCAAAGCTGGCATGGCTATCGGCGGGGTTGGCATTCCATTCGCCATCCGGCAGGGTACACCCAAAGCAGATCTCGCGGCGGAGTATCTGACCTGGATGATCAGCCCGCGGGCTGCCCAACTCTGGGCTGAGATCAGCTACATGCCAGCCATGGAAGTGCCTGCCGATACCAAAATAGAAGAAGGCTCGCTTTTTGCGGATACGCTAAAGGCCTGGGACACGGTCAACAAAGCTAACCTGGTAGGCCATTACATCGATTGGGCAACGCCTACCTTCTACGACACCCTGGTTGCTGAGTTGCAAAAGCTTTTGGGCGGCGAAACCACCCCCGTTGAATTCACCGCTGCGGTTCAAAAGGATTATGCAGATTTCCTTGCCAAGCAGCAGTAGATTAAACAAAATGCCCTGGGTTAGCCATACCCAGGGCATTTTCCATTCTTGATATGAACAGACTACGCGCATACCCAGGGGAATCCAAGTACCAAGGTCTGGTGTATCTGCTCCCTGGTCTGGCTATCTATCTTGTATTTACCTTTTGGCCAGTTTTGCAAACCGTTCGGACGAGCTTCCTTAATTGGGAGGGATTGGCTCCCGAAAAGAATTTCATCGGACTTGCCAATTACTTGCAGGTCTTCACGGATGACAAATTTTGGTTGGCTCTTTCACACAACCTGATATTCATCATTTTTTATTGCTTGATCCCCATCTTCATTGGATTGCTGCTGGCCTCACTGCTGGGGCGCTACCCCTTGAAAGGCTTCACATTTTTCAGGACAATCTTATTTTTGCCGCAAGTACTGAGTATGGTGGTGATCGGTGTGGCCTGGCGCTGGATCTTCAACCCTACTTTTGGACCCTTAAACCTTTTATTAAGAGCCATCGGATTAGGCTCCCTAGCCCGTCCCTGGTTGGGTGATTTTGCGCTGGCCTTGCCCGCCGTAGGTTCGGTTGGCACCTGGGTGCAATATGGCTTTTGCATGGTGCTCTTTTTGGCCGGCATGCAGAGAATTTCTGAAGAGTACTATGAAGCGGCCGACCTGGATGGCGCCAATGCCTGGCAGGAATTGCTCTTCATTACCATCCCAGGCTTGAGAGCTGAGATTGGTGTGGCTTTGATTACAACCATCATCGCCGCATTGCGGGTTTTTGACCTTGTATTCGTAACTACAAGAGGTGGACCGGGCGAAGCTACGCTGGTAACCGGGTTCCTGGTTTACCGCTCGGCATTCCTGCAAAATCGAACCGGATATGCAGCCGCAATTGCGACCATCCTCACCCTGATCATTCTGGCACTCTCACTACTGGTGCGAAGGTATCAAGCAGGGGACGCCTGGAGCAAAACATGAAACCGCGGGCTGGGGCCAAATTCCTGCGTTACCTTCTGCTGGTCAGTTTCTCATTGCTGGTTTTTCTGCCTATCACGGGCTTGCTGTTGAATGCGTTTCGCGCCCCGAGCGAGATCAACCTCAACCCTTTTGCCTTCCCCTCGCAACTTTCGCTTGAGAATATTAGGAATGCATGGACGGTTGGGCGCTTCGGGATTTTCTTCAAGAACAGCGTAGTTGTTGCGTTGGTCACCGTTGTGGCTAGCGTTTTCTTTTCCATTCTCACCGGTTATGCATTTGCGGTTCTGCCGCTTCCGGGTAAAAAATGGCTTTACCCCCTGGTTCTACTCGGATACATGGTGCCGTTTGAAGCAGCCATCATTCCCCTTTACAACTTGATGAACACGCTCTCACTGCGCGATTCCTACTGGGCACTCATCCTGCCGCAAATTGGGCTTTCGGTTTCTTTTGGCACTCTCTGGATGACCTCTTATTTTGAGACCATTCCTCAGGAGTTAATTGACTCCGCCACAATGGATGGATCCAACCGCTGGCAGACTCTTTGGAAAATCCTGGTACCGCTTTCTACACCCTCGCTGACAACCCTGGTGGTGCTCATCTTCATGTGGACGTGGAACGAGTTCCTGCTGGCACTGGTAATGATCCAGGATGAAAGTATGCGCACACTTCCGGTTGGCCTGGCGTTTTTCCAGGGCCGCTATACCTCCAATGTGCCTCTGCTGGCAGCAGGCGCTTTGATTGTAGCGGTGCCAACCGTGTTGGTTTACATCCTATTTCAGAGGTTTTTCATCCGTGGGCTCTTGGGCGGCGCGGTTAAAGGTTGACCCAGGATTAGCTGAACATGTTCCGCCTGCTATTTCAAGCCAGTTCTTGCAGTAAAATCACATCGAAAGAGAGGATTTAATGACCCAAAAACAGTGGAAGTCGGCTCCGGAATTCAAACTGGACCTTAAGAAAAAGTACAAAGCCAAATTTAAGACCAGTAAAGGCGATATCGTGGTCGAGCTTTTTGCTCAACAGGTGCCCAATACGGTAAATAATTTCGTTTTTCTGGCGCGTGAGGGCTATTATGACGGCACCAAGTTCCATCGTGTAATCCGGGATTTCATGGTGCAGGGCGGCGAC
>WOZB01000254.1 GCA_011620445.1 Anaerolineaceae bacterium
GGGTATACAATGCGTTCTGCAAATTTAAGCGGCTGTAGCGTGTCATAGCGGTATTGTGCCGGGCTAGCCGGGTTGGCAGAACGCAATCAAAGATATCCACGCCTCTCCTCACACCCTCAATCAAATCCTGGGGAGTGCCCACACCCATCAAATAGCGGGGCTTTTCAGCAGGCAATAATTCATTGAGAATCTCAAGCGTTTGGTACATATCACGTTTGCTTTCACCCACGGAAAGCCCGCCAATAGCAACCCCTGGTAAATCTAAAGCGCTCACAAATCGGGCAGATTCCTCCCTCAATTGAGGGTCTACGCCGCCCTGCACAATCCCAAAGAGGGCTTGGTCAACCCTTTTTTTTGCAGCCATGCAGCGCAAGAGCCAGGCATGCGTGCGTTCCATCGCAGCCCGGCTCACTTCAGGCGTGGTCGGGTCGGAACATTCATCAAAGGCCATGATGATGTCTGCGCCCAGGTTTTCTTGAATGGTTATGGAAATTTCAGGGCTCAAGCGCTTCGTTGAGCCGTCAATATGCGATTTGAAGGTCACGCCGTCTTCATCAATTTTTCGGATTTGTGCCAGAGAAAATACCTGAAATCCGCCGGAATCGGTCAGCATTGGTCCCGGCCACTGCATAAATTTATGCAGGCCGCCCATTCTGGCAACCAGAGTGTCCCCAGGCCGTAAGAAGAGGTGGTAAGTGTTCGAGAGCACCAGGCTGGCACCTAGCTCGGTGAGCTGTGCGGGGGTAATGGCTTTTACGGTTGCCTGTGTGCCGACAGGAGCAAACACCGGGGTTTGCAGGACGCCGTGGGGGGTTAGGAACTCACCCGCGCGGGCATTTCCTTGTCTGGCAATCGTTTTCCATTCAAACATAGTCCCGTAATTCTATAACAATTCTGTTTCTTGCTGAAGTTTGCAGCCATTTAAAAGCAGTTGCATAACCTACCAGTATTTGCCTCAGGCTGCGCCGGAGGCCTTCAGCCACCTTTTCAGGTATAATTTCTGGCATGCAGAACCAAGACGACCAGTTGAAAATCTGGCAATTTTTACCTGCCAGCCTTCTTTTTTTTCTCGCCGGAGGTGCTGGCCTCTTTTACACCATTACAGAAACTGTTCCCCAAATCGGCCCTCGCTGGCTCTTTTTCTTCTGCCTGGTCATCACAGTGGCCGGCTTGATGACTGTGCCTATCTTTTTCCTTCATAAACGCTTTCCTTCCACCCCTGCGGTGGATGCCCTCCCAATCCTGAGGGAGGCGGTTTTCGTTGGCGTTTTCATTGCTGGCCTGGTTTGGCTGCAAATTGGCCGTATGCTTTCACCCAGCCTTGGCTTGATCCTGGCCATCGCCCTCATACTGGCCGAATTTGTCATCCGCCTCTGGGAACGCAGCACCTGGAAGCCGCGCTGAGCACAAAATGTCTGATTTGCGTGCTTTGCCTTCGGTCAACAAAGTGCTCGAGCAGCTTTCAGTTCAAGCCCTAATCGAACATTATGGCCGGGACTTGGTGACTGAACAAATTCGCAAAATCGAAAATTCCCTACGTCAAGACCCACCTGCACGCACCCCTGACCTTGAATTGGTCATAAAAGAACTTGAAGACTGTCTTTTACAAATTGATAAAATTAAAACAAACCGGGTCATCAATGCCACAGGTGTCATCCTGCATACCAATCTTGGGCGTGCTCCCCTCTGCAAAGCTGCTATAGAGGCAATCAATGATCAGGCTTCTGGCTTCCAGGCATTAGAGTTCGACCTTGAGAGAGGTAAGCGCGGCCATCGTGCTGAAGCAGCCGAAACCCTGCTCACCCGGTTAACTTCAGCAGAGGCCGCCCTAATTGTCAACAACAACGCCTCTGCTATGCTGCTCACGCTCACAGCATTACTCAAGGGTAAACCTGTCGCCATTTCCCGCGGCCAGATGGTTGAAATTGGTGGCGGCTTTCGCATGCCGGAAGTCTTCCGCCAATCCGGTGCAAAACTGCTTGAAGTCGGCACTACCAATCGCGTCAGGCTGGAGGATTACCAGGAAGCCATTAATGATGGAGCCAGAGCCCTGCTGGCCGTGCACCCCTCCAATTACAAGGTGACCGGTTTTACCGAATCTCCCGCGCTGGAAGAAATCACCGCGCTTGCCAAATCAACCGGCATCCTTTCTATTTATGATTTAGGCTCAGGTGCAATGCTGGATACCAGCCAATTTGGCATGGCACATGAACCCACCGTGCAAGAAGCCCTTGCGGCCGGTTTTGACTTGGTATGCTTTTCGGGTGATAAACTGCTTGGCGGACCGCAATCCGGCATTATCCTTGGCCGGACAGATTTGATTGCCAGGTTGAAGAATCACCAACTATTGCGCGCCTTACGGGTTGATAAAATCTGCCTGGCAGCCCTCGAGGCTACGTTAAGGGAGTACCTTTACGGGCGCGCGCTTACCGGAATCCCGGTCTGGCAGATGATCGGCCGCTCACAAAAATCCATCCAGACGCAAGCCCGATACCTGCAAAGCCAGCTCGGGGATGGTCAGCTTGTCCCTGGTTTCTCCACTGTAGGCGGCGGCAGCCTGCCAGAAGAAACCCTGCCTACGACCTTGCTCAGTTTTTCCATACTGCCGCAAAAAATGCTCAAACTGCTTCGGCAGGGTGATCCCGCGGTTATTGCCCGCATAGAAAATGACCAGCTGTTGATCGACCCACGCACCATCCAGCCCGATGAAGAAGAAGCTCTGCTGCTTTCACTCAAAAAATCACTAGCCCAATTAAAGAGGTAATTCGATGCTTGAACGACTGCAAAACTTGATGCAAACCGCCGGCGCTGACGCCCTATGGATAACTGGCCCTGCCCAGCACAACCCTTCGATGGTCTACTTCACAGGCATCTGCCACTTGAGCATGGCTGATCTATTTTTGGTCAAAGGCAAGGAACCGGTCATCATTTGCGGACCCATGGAGCGCGAAGAAGCCGCCAAATCCGGTTTCAAGACCCTCTCGTACAGCAATTACGACCTGCGCTCCCTGCTCAAGGAGACGGGCGGAAACCGTGCCAAAGCCAACGCTTTGCGTTACCTGCAGATCTTCAGGGATATCGGCTTTGAAGAAGGCAAAGTGCTCGTCTACGGTCAAAAAGAAGTTGGACCCATGATCAGCCTAATAACAGGCTTGCATGATCTCAACCCACGCCTCGAGTTTCAAGGTGATGACCAGGATGCCGTTATTTTGGAAGCACGATCTTTAAAGCGCCCTGACGAGATTGAACGCATCCGCCGCATGGGGGAAATTACAACCGCGGTAGTAAGCAAAACCCAGGAATTCCTTTCTTCCTCAAAACTCGACGGCGAACTCCTCATCAAAGCCGATGGAAGCCCACTCAAACTGGGAGAAGTAAAGGCTCAAATCGATCTCTGGTTGGCTGAATATGGGGCCGAAACCCCCGAGAACACCATTTTCGCCCTCGGCCGCGATGCTGCCCTGCCACATAGCATTGGCAACCCTGAGGACTTAATGTGCCTGGGAAAGACTATCGTCTTTGATATTTTCCCCTGCGAAAAAGGGGGTGGATACTTTTACGATTTCACGCGAACCTGGTCACTTGGTTATGCAAGCGAGGAAGTGCAAACTGCGTACAACCAGGTCAGGCAGGTTTATGACACACTGATCAGCGAGCTTGAGTTTGGCCGCAACCCCAACTACCTGCAGCAACGTACCTGTGACCTCTTCGAAACCATGGGCCACGCAACCATCCGCCAGGACCCGCGCATCGAATCGGGTTATGTACACGGCATCGGCCACGGCGTAGGATTGGATGTGCACGAAAAGCCCTGGTCCAACTTCCCCGATGACCCGAGCAACAATTTGCAGGTGGGTTCTGTATTTACCATAGAACCCGGGTTATACTATCCAGAAAAGGGATTTGGCATCCGTCTGGAAGATACCTGGTATTGTGATGCCAACGGGGCATTCCAGAAATTTGCTGACTATCCCATGGACCTGATTGTCCCTGTGAAAGGCTGAGGCCATGAAAAAAGATAATCTCCGCATATTGGGAATCGAAAGTTCATGTGATGAAACCGCTGCCGCGGTAGTAGAATCCGGCCGTTTAATCCATTCCTCCGTGATAGCCAGCCAGGTCGATTTGCACGCGCAATATGGTGGTGTCTACCCCGAGTTAGCTTCTCGCGAACATGTCAAGGCCATTTATGCGGTCACCAATGAAGCCCTTCAGCAAGCTCATATGCAGCTGCGAGATTTGGACGCGATTGCGGTCACCCGCGGTCCTGGCTTGGCTGGTTCCCTCGTCGTCGGAGTCAACTTTGCTAAGGGTCTGGCCGTGGGTGCCAATCTGCCGCTCTATCCCATCAGCCACCTGGAAGGTCATATCTACGCTGCCTGGTGCAGCCCCGCGGATACCAAGCCTGGCCCTGAACCTAAATTTCCACTGGTCGCGCTATTGGTTTCTGGCGGTCATACCGAACTCTTGCTAATGACAGGTCATTTACAGTATCAGATGCTTGGTTCTACAATGGATGACGCGGCTGGAGAAGCTTTTGACAAGGTTGCCCGTCTCCTTGACCTCGCCTATCCGGGTGGTCCTTCCATTCAAAAAGCTGCTGTTGAAGGCAATCCCAAGGCATTCAATTTTCCCAAAGCCAAGCTGGATTTGCCCTGGAATTTCTCTTTTAGCGGCGTGAAAACAGCTGTCCTGCGGGTTGTCAACGACCTTAAATCGAATGGCCGTCCGCTGCCTGTGGCCGATATCGCTGCGTCCTTCCAGGCTTCGGTGGTTTCAGCCCTCTATGACAAAACCATCACTGCGGCAACGGAATTCGGTGCTAAAGAAATTATCGTAGCCGGCGGGGTCAGTGCCAATAAAGCCCTGCGCGAAGCCTTCCGCTCACAAACAAAATTCCGTGTGCATATTCCGACATTAAACCTATGCACGGATAACGCCGCCATGATTGCAGCAGCGGCATATCAACATATGGTAATTGGCGACCCAAGCAGTCTGGATTTCGACGTTCTGCCCAACTGGCCTTTACACACGCTGGTCAAAGCCTGAGGATTGAGCTAAAAGGAAAGCTATGAGACAAGTTGAGG
Organism: Anaerolineaceae bacterium; assembly: GCA_011620445.1. GTDB lineage: Bacteria > Chloroflexota > Anaerolineae > Anaerolineales > Anaerolineaceae > Mesolinea. The sequence goes on from WOZB01000254.1 coordinate 5,088, forward strand.
CACCAGGCAAGAAATATAAGCCGAGACCTAAACACCTTCTCATTACCAGGGATGTAGATCCAAACCGCTGCAAACCAACCCAACCAGGCCTGGTCTTGCAATTTGGTCAACCGTGTCCATTTTGTAAGAATGGACAGGCTGCTTATGACAACAACTTAAATCTTTATTGCCCGGCTTGCGGTAAGGTGCAGACCGGAACTTTCACCTGATAACGTAATATTTCCAGCCCGGCGGGTTGGAAGAAAGGTCAAAATGAAAGCAAAAGTAGTATGGAAAGAAAAGATGCACTTCACTGGAACGGCTGATTCCGGTCACATCGTCCAACTGGACAGTTCTGAACTGGGAGGTGGGGAAAATTTGGGCTTCCGCCCCATGGAAATGGTAGCGATAGGTGTAGCTGGATGTTCCAGTATGGATGTCGTTTCAATTCTCAGGAAAATGGATGTGGATTTCAACGGATACGAGGTTGAAGTTGAAGTCACCAGCGCCAAAGAATATCCGCGGGTTTTTACAGATATGCATTTCATTTATAGAGTCACCGGCCACAATATCAAAAAGGAAGATGTTGAAAAAGCAGTCATCCTTTCTGAGACTAAATATTGTCAGGGTATCGCCATGATGTCCAAATCAGCCAAAATTAGTCACACCATTGAAATCATTGAGGATGTTGGCATTCCCCGCACGATCTGATTAACACACACAAAGCCCAGTTTTCGGCTGGGCTTTTTTGTTAAAGTAATTCAACAGAGAAATCAGGCAAGGCTCTTGTCCTTGTCCGAACTACAAAAAGAGTACTCTACCGAAAATTGCCAGGAATGTGAGATTTACTCCTTCTGGTAGAATCCCTTGCAATATCTAATGCTCAAAAGGAAGCGATTTACAGTTCCAATCTTAATTCTGCTGGCGATCATGCTGGTATTTTCGGCTTGTTCGCCACAAGGCGATTCCCCTGCACCAGATTTAGTAGCTACATCCGTCCATCGGACCCTCGAGTCTACTGATGAACTGTCAACAACTGAAGCGAAACCATCGCGAACGGAACCAGCTGCTGCCACACCAACGATTATTCCCGCGTCACAAAATCGAACGCACTACCAGCTCAATATCAACCTCAACTACTACTCCCATGTCGCGGATGTGGCTGAGACCATCACTTATACCAACCGCAGCACAAAACCGCTCGCAGAGGTTGTGTTAGCCATTCCTCCCCGTAATTATCCAGAAAGCTACCGCCAGAAGCTAATCAGCGGCCCACTGGTAAAGAGTTATATTGAAGAAGGCCAGATCACGCATGTTATGCTCTCTGCCCCATTGGAACCTGGGGCACAAACCGAGCTTCATTTTGAGTATCGCTTGATCCTGCCTGAAAATGCGGGCACTTATGGCATCGCAGACCGCCAAACCAACTTATTCAACTGGTATCCCTATATCCCACCCCTCGACGAGGAAAAAGGTTGGTTAATTCACCCAATGGTCGTTATCAATGGCGAGCAAATTGGCGAGTACGTGGTCAGCGAGATGGCTGATTTCGATGTGCACCTAAAGCTCACTGACCGCGCTAATCTGATCGAGGTGGCAGCCTCTGCCCCAGCCTCCGGGGAAGCTAAAAGCGGCGACTACACCTACCACCTTGAGCAAGCCCGATCTTTTGCCTTCTCGGTTTGTGACTCTTTCTTTGAGCAGGAAATCATTCACAACGGCGTCCGCCTGCGAGCTTATCTCTTTTTCAACGAAGTCGAAGCCGGCCAGCGCATCCTTCAGCTTGCAGCCCGGTCGCTTGACCTATACGGTGAACTCTGGTCGCCCTACCCGCGTGAAATGCTCTCCATCGTGGCGGCGGATTTCCTCCATAATATGGAAATGGACGGCATGGTCATGCTCAGTTACGGCGTCATCGATAACGCCAAAATCGAGCGTGAATCGATGCTGGATTACCTGATTCCTCATGAAATTGCACATCAGTGGTTTTACAGCCTGGTGCACAATGATCAGGCGGTCGAGCCCTGGCTTGATGAAGCTTTGGCCACTTATAGCGAAAGCTTGTTTTATGAGCGTTACTACCCAGACTTGTTAGCCTGGTGGTGGACCAACCGTGTGGACAAGTACACCCTGGCAGGTGCTGTGGATACGCAAATCTCAGAAAGCTCTGGCTACGAATCCTATCGCGATGCTGTTTATTTACGGGGCGCACAGTTTCTGCGCGACCTGCGCCAAACTGTTGGTGACCAGGTGTTCTTTAGCAGTCTGAAAGAATATTTTGAAACCAACTTCGGCGAAATCGGGACCGCTCAAGATTTTTTTGAGGTATTCCGCATAGGTTCAAAAAAGGATTTAGAGCCTTTAATCGATCAGTATTTCAACAGGCAATCTCAGTAAATCAAATATCTTCAATGTTTGTCGTTGACTTGACAGCCTGTAAAGCCACAGTTATTATGCGGTACGGAGAAAAAATGGAAGATACAAATCTGCCGCAAGACGAAGAATTTAAGCATCCTTACAAGGAAGTTTCCGGTCCTTCCCATTGGGAAAACCTGGCTGCCAGGGAGAACCGCATTGAATCAACCGATCAAACAGCTGAGGTTTCGGCCGATAACTCTGGGGGACCTCTGCCAGATCCTGTTCCACATGCAAGCTCCCACGATCAGCAACAATTACCGGATCCTAATCCCCCGAAGAGCTCCGACGATCAGGATACACAAGCCAACAAAATTGTTGGCCAATCACCATTCAAGCTAAATTTCTACTATCCCTTCGGTCTCATCGTTTTGGCTTTGATCCTCTTCCTCATTTGGTCGGGCCAAGGTAAATCCACCCCTTTGCCCACCCCCACCATTCCCGCAATCTCACTCACGGGACTGCCGACCCCGCGACAGCTCTCGGCTACTT
>WOZB01000099.1 GCA_011620445.1 Anaerolineaceae bacterium
ATCCTGCATATGCCCATTTCTTATATGGGCGATGCAGGCAGCCTGGCCTATGCCAAATTTGACCCGGCTACCTTCAATAAAATTGAACCGCTGGGGAAGGTTTTCAGAGCGGCCGGCATCGAATCTCACGCTTACCAGCCAGCCAGCATCGTAGGCTCGGGGCTCTCCCTCATGCAACTTGGCGGAGCGAATGTGCACGGCTATGTTTCGGATTCCGACCTCTGGGTCAACATTCGCGAGGAACTCAACCGGCGTCCAGCCAACCGCAAATTTATCTACGCCTATTGGCCGGCGGTCGACACCCTGATGCACCGTTACGGTCCAGACAATGAACGCACCATGCAGGCATTTTCCCAATTTTCAGATACGCTCAGGGCTTGCATCTGCGGAGGTCTGAAAGATTGGGCTGCCAGGGACACGTTATTCCTGCTTACAGCCGATCATGGGGCTGTGTGCCAGCCATACTATGAAAACAACAATATCCAAAACCATCCTGGTTTACTCGAAAACTTGACGATTATGCCCACTTGCGAAGCCCGATTGCCTTTTCTCTATGTAAAATCCGGCAAGGAACAAGCCGTGCGCGATTATTTTTCCAAGGCTTGGCCAGGTCAATATACCTTGATTACACGCGAGGAAGCCTTGCAGGCTGGGCTTTTTGGACCAGAGAGTGCTCGGCCTGAGCTGCAGGACCGCATCGGAGACTTGATTGCCATCAGCCATGGCGATGCTTACCTCTGGTGGCCAAATAAGGCAAATACCATGTTGGGCAGGCATGGAGGGCTGACTGCTGATGAAATGTTGGTGCCCCTCTTCGGTTTTAGTCTGGGCTGAGGATTCTAAATTTCGATTTCCCGGTAACCGTAGGTATTGACCACTTTGGTATCGCCAAATTGTGACAGGTTTGGGATCAAAGGATTGTAATGGTGCATGTGCCCATGCAGATGGTAGCGGGGTTTGAAAGTAGCCAGAAGCCATCGAAAGGCATCAATACCCTGGTGGGCTTTATCAGTATCATCCTGGATACCAGCCGCCGCAGCATGAGTGACAAAAACATCCAGATATCTGCCATATTTAACCTTATTCCTTACCAATTGGGGTGCGAGCCCCAGGACCATGCGCCACATTTCTGTTTGCGTATATTGATGAGAACCATCGTTATACCGTAAGCTGCCTTCAATCCCTGCCAGGATCAGATCATGCTCACGGTCATAAACCACTTTGCGGTGCAGGTTGATCGCCCCCCAGGGATGTTCGATACCCTCAATGTTATCTTCATTTTCGGGTCTTTGGACATGATTGCCGTTAACATAGTAAAGGCGAAGGTTGAGCATGCTGATGACATATTCAAGGTAATAGGAAGGCAAATCGCCGCAACTGATAACCAGTTCCGTCTCGCCGAAACGGCTGCGGATTCGGGAATTGTAAACCGCTGAGGTTTCCACATCGCTGAGGGTAAGAACCCTAACTGCCACTGGATCTGCCCCCCAAGGCCACCACACTGGCGATTGCCATGCCATTTTCGTGGCTAAGGGAGACTGCCCATTCGTCCAATCCCAGCTGTTCAGCTACTATTTTAGCGTTTCCGTGCAGGCGGATGGTAGGCTCCCCACTCAGTTTGTGCAGTATTTCAATATCTCGCCAGGCCACCTTGCCAATACCGGTCCCGAGCGCTTTGGATGCTGCTTCTTTGGCAGCAAACAACGCTGCCAACTGCTCAAAATTACCCTTGGATTGGGCTTGCTCAGCCTCGGTATAAATGCGTCGGATGAAGCGGGCAAGAATGGCGGCAGAAATGGCTTCCATGCGGGAAATTTTTACCAGGTCGATCCCACATCGCAGCATTAATAAGCTCTCCCAGAAGAAGTGATAACCAATTTTTCCAGATCCCAATAACGTCTGGCTGCCGTTAGAATTTCTTCCCTGCTTACAGATTCGAGAATAGCGGGCAGTTCACTGAAGTAATCCAGGCTGAGGCCGTAACGCTGAATGCTCAACAAGGCAGTAGCCACCCCGGAATTACTTTCCAGCGAAAGCGGTATGCGGCCATTCATCTGGGTTTTTGAATTCTTTAATTCGGTCGCTGTCACCGGTTGGCTCAGGAAACGCTCCAATTCTTTCCGGATCAGCCGCAAGGCCTTTTCCAGGTTGTCGGGGTTGACACCGGCAGCAATCAACCAGGGTACAGGTCCGATGCCGCCAGATAATTCGCTCTGGATGCCGTAAGCCAGCCCAGCTTTTTCGCGCACAGAATTACCCAGTCTGCCCATCATCCCGAATTGTCCGAGGATGTTATTGCCGATCGAACAGGCATAGTAGTCGCGGCTCATGGTCTCTGGTGCCAAAGTGCCCATCAATAGGTCAGTCTGGCTTTTATCTTCCAGGGGAATATGCTCCCGCTGAGCTGTTTCCAAAGGAATGAACGTTGGCAGTTCCGGCATGGTTTCCTGCCTGGGTCTCTGCCAGGTTTCAATGGTCTGCTGGCAGATTTGCAGCGCTTCCTCCGGTTGGATGCCGCCGACGATGGCAATAGCCATGCCTTTGGGGCCAAAGTACCGTTCATGGAATGCCACCAAATCATCCCTTGTGAGGTTTTGAACCGTCTCAAAAGTACCTGTTTGCGGGTGCGCGTAAGGGTGATCACGATAGAACAGGCGGTTGAAAGCCAAATCTGCCTGTTCAAAACTATCCTGCGCTTGAATCGAGAGCATGGTCAGGGTCTGCATTTTGTAGCGATCGAATTGAGTAGGAGGAAAAGCCGGTTCGTCCAAGACTTCAACCAGGGTCGAGAGCAGCTTTGGCAAATCCTCCCGCAAGCACTGCCCTGCGAAGGTTGTTTGAAGTGAGCCAGCACCTACATAGAGACTGGCACCGATGGACTCGATACTGGCGTTTAATGCTTTGAAACTTTGTTTTTGGGTACCTGCCATCAGCATACTCGCGGTCAGGCTTGCGGTTCCAAGTTTATCCACAGTTTCCGCAACTGCCCCGCAATTGAGGTAGCCTCGTATGACAACAGCCGGGCTGCTTGAGTTGCGAAAGCTCAGCAACTTTGCGCCGTTCTTCAGTTCCTCCCGGAGGATATTTTTGCTGCCCGGCACGTTTTGAGGAGTGGGGTTTTGTCGGACTGCATTAAGCCTGGACATGGCTGCTCCCGTTTTTCGGCAAGTAATAACCCACCACACGCTGTTGGGGGTCAAGATATTTCCGGGCTGCTTCCATCACGGCTTCTGGGCTTACTGCTTCAAGTTTTTCAACATAATTCAAAAACCAATCGTAATCGGCAAAGCTGCAGGAATAGCCCATCCAAAAGCCCTGGTTGGTAATGTTGTCGCTTCCGTAGGCGAAAAGGGCTTTGGCTTGTTTTTGAGCCTGCCTGATTTCATTCTTAGGAGCTGGTTTGGATCGCAGTCTCTCAATTTCTTGATCGAGTTTTTTTAATAATTTATCAGGTTTGACGACAGGGTTGCAGTTGAGGTTAAGGTTATAAGTGCCTGGGTCAATGTTGGCATTCAGACCACCGCTTACAGAAGCTGCCAGGCCTTTATCCACCAGAGCCAGGTAGAGCCGGCTGATGCGGTTGCTGATGCCGCCGCTGCCGAACATATTCAGGCTGCTTGGTCCCGCCAACAGGCTATCCAGGATCGTTAGGGCAAAGAAGTCCTCGCTGTTCCCCTGGGGGCAGCGGTAAGCCACCTGGATGTAGCTGGCTTCCCCCGGCCCAAAGAGCTCAATTTGTTGGTAAGAAGGAGGGCTGAATTCGGGTTGCGGGTTGTGCTTATCAACCGGGCTTTCAGGGATCGCCCCGTAGAATTTCTCAATTTTCTTGAGCACTTTTGCGGTATCAAAATCCCCTGCCAGGCAAAGCATCGCGTTGGAAGGGGCATAATAATTGCGGTAGTGGTTATAAAGGTCTTCACGTGTGATTGCCAGTAAGTCAGACTTAAATCCAATGACTTCGTTGCGGTAAGGGTGCTCTTGGAAAGCCGCTGCCTGCACTGCTTCAGCCAGCCGAAAACGCGGTTCGTTTTCATTGCCTTCGCGTTCGGAGAGGATCACCGTGCGTTCGGTCTCTACTTCCTCTGCCAGGAAGCGGCTGCTGCGCATGCGCTCAGCTTCAATTTCCATCGCCAAATCCAAAGCGGAGGATGGTAGGGTTTCAAAATAGGTCGTCCAATCTTCACCCGTGAAGGCGTTCCAATAGCCGCCGGTTTTTGCAATCGCCTGATCCATCTGCCTGCCGCTAAAGTGTTCAGTGCCCTTAAATTGCATATGTTCAACCCAGTGGCTGAGCCCGGTCTTGCCCGGAAATTCATTCCTTGAGCCGACGCCATACCAAACCCAATGACTGATGAGTGGGGCTGTATGGATTTCCTTAAGCATCACCTTAAGGCCGTTGGATAGGGTAAATTGCTGTAAATTTGAGGTCATTTCTGTGCCTGAAGGGAATTATTTTTCTTTATGAAGGGTCACGATACTTTTGATAGCGAATCATCATCAAACAGCCAATCAGCACGACGGCCATTCCAATGATAACCCCCCGGCGCTGCAAGCCGCCCATAAATACATCCGGCAGCGGATTCGTGCCAAATCCAAAAGCGTCTGCCAGGCCAGTGAAAACACAAATCATGTATCCGGTGGCGATGACCCTAAGACCGAAATCGGCCAGGAGAGATTGCCCGCCTTTTGGCCAAAAAGCACTGAGCACGATGATGGCACCCCAAATGAGCACTCCCAAACCCACCAGGAAAGTCAAAATCTGGGCAAAGCCTACCGATAAGCTTGTGCTCAAGCCAAACACTTCAGGTTTAAGCCCAAAAATCAACACTGTAAAGCCGAAGAAACTGAGGGTCAATCCTAATTGTATACGGATGCGAGGGTAACTGAAGCCATTGACACTCGGCCCGGATTTTTTGGATTGTCCATTTTCAGTTTGAGTGTTTGCGAGCTGTTCCATTATGCGGGTAAAACGGATTCTATCACACGCAGAAAATTCCCTGAAGCCATCTGCTGCAAGGCTGCATCGCTATAACCGTGCTCAGCCAGACCCGTGAGAACCTTCGGAAGGTCAGCAATACTTTCAATGCCTTCGGGAACACCAGTTACGCCAAATCCCCCGTCAAAATCGGTGCCGAAGCCAACGTGGTCGGCATCACCGGCTAACTGACAGATGTGGTCAAACTGGTCAACGACCAGCGAAAGAGGGAATTCTGATTTATCAGAGGTTTCGGAGCGGGTCATATCCAGGAAGCAATTCCCGGGAACAATCCCGATAACCCCATTTCTCTCGATCAGTGCCTGGATGACGGCATCGCTAAGCAGGCGATTGCCCTGATACCCTTTTACAAGGCTACTGGCATTGGCATGGCTGGCAATGATGGGGCCGTTATAAAGGTCCAGGACATCCCAATCGGATTCTTCATCCAGATGGGCGATATCAAGTACGAAACCAATTTCAGCCATGGCCTTGACCAGGTCTCTACCGGCCTTCGTCAGCGGGCCGGGCATGTGGGTGCCACCGCAATACTGATTGCCAGCCCAAGCTAAACCAATCACGCGGACGCCTGCTTGCCACCAAAGGGGTAATTCATCCGGACCCAGGATGCCTTCCGCGCCTTCCATGAGTTGGATCAAGCCGATGGGTTTGAAGGTTTCGGGCTGATCAGGGATCTGGCTTTCCCATTCCTGCAAATGTGACTTCAACTCTGACTGTGTCTGGATGAGGCGGAAATTTTCCGGATTTTCCTCGGCAAGTCGTTTGTACAGGGCAGGGTGCCGCCAATAGCGGGCATTTGCCTGCTGGATGCTTTTGTATCCCTTATTGGTGTCGATATGCTGGTCATCATGTCGTGAAGGCGCTTCGAACATGGTGCTGAAAACCACGCCTACCCGCCCACGGTTCCAGTCTTCCCAGCCCAGCAAACTTGGAGGCCACACTTTATCCACGCCGTTTTTCGCATCGATAGCCTGGATTTCTCTGGAACTCAGGCGGTAGTCGCGGTGGTATTCCATCATGTTGATGGACAGATCCTCATGGGCATCCAAAATTAGGTACATGGCTCTCCAACAAAAAAGCCGGGACCAAAAGGCCCCGGCTATGAATTACTTTTGCTTACTCAGCAGCCGGTTCTTCGTCGGCAGCTTTTTCTTCAGGAGCTTCAACAACAGGCTCAACAACTTCTTCAACTGCTTCAGCAACGGGTTCGACAATGTCTTTTGCAGCTTCAGCAACTGGTTCGATAACTTCTTCAACTGCTTCGGCAACAGGTTCGGCAACTTCTTTTGCAGCTTCGGCGACGGGTTCAACAACGTCTTTAGCAACTTCGGCAGCTGTTTCTTCAGCAGCCTCCGCCGCAGGCTCAACGGCAACGGCTTGTTTTTCAGGTACGGCAGCTTCAAGTTCCTGGCCGATATGGGTGGCTATGCTCTCGCCCTCTTTGGCTGTGCCGTTCAGATCAAAATCTGCGGCTAAAGTTTTCCAGTCCTGGTCAGTGAAGGCAGGGCTGTCAACTTTGCGCATAGACAAACCAATGCGGTGGGTGTCATTTTCGATCTTGATGATGCGCAGGGATACTATCTCGCCGACCTTAAGAACTTCCTTGGGATGCTCGATGCGTTTGTCGCTGATTTCAGAGACATGAATGAGGCCTTCAAGATCGCCGGGTAGATCCAGGCGGGCAAAAGCGCCGAAATTAGTCAGACGGGTAATTTCGCCTTGAACTAATTGTCCAACCTTGAGGGCAGCCACGTTGTCAGCCCACGGATCGCCCTGGAGTTGGCGGATGGACAAACCGATGCGCTTGCGGTCACGATCGATGGAAATAACCTTTACTTTAACTTCATCGCCAACCTTGAGAACTTCACTGGGGTGGTTGATATGGTCCCAGGAGCATTCGGAGAGGTGCACCAGGCCGTCAGCGCCGCCGATGGAAACAAAGGCGCCGAAATCTGCCAGGCTGGTAACACGGCCAACTTTCACATCACCCTCAGTGAGATCTTCCATTACCTTGTCGCGGATCATATCGCGGGTCTCGTTGCTGGCGGATCGCTCAGAAAGGATCAAGCGATGACGTTCGCGGTCAACCTCAATCACATTCACTTTGATGGGCTGGCCGATCATTTCTTTGTATTTAGCCTCGGGGGTTTCACCGCTGATGCTAAGCCGGCGGCTCATGCTCAGCTGTGAGGCTGGGATGAAACCACGGATAGTGGAGAGGGGCACAATTAAGCCGCCCTTATTGAAGGAGATGATGGTCGAGTCGATAACTTCACCGGCCTTCATCGAAGCTTCAGCTTCACTCCAGGCTTGTTCTTCCACGGCTTTAGTGAAAGAAAGCACCAGGTTGCCGTTCGCATCTTCGGGAGTGATCACGAAGACGGGAATGGAATTTCCGACTTTCAAGGTGGCAAGAAGAGAGGCGGGGATGGCTTCATATTCTTTACCTGTGATGATGCCTTCGGATTTGGCACCGACACTGACCAGAATTTGACCTTCTGTCAGGCTCGCGATGAAACCATCGCGGATTTCGCCGGCTTTTGGAAAGTCAAGGATCAAACCTTCGGCATCGAGTAGTGCAGCCATTTTTTGATTGTCTTCTACGGGCTCGATTGTCTTCTCTTCGTTTACACTTGCATCTTGTTCGGTCATTATAAGTTGGGCTCCAGTTTAGGATTTGGATTTGATTATAGGGTAAAAGACTTCTTTTGACAATGCCAATCGTTCAGAACCAGGCAATTACGGACCCTTCTACCTGTAATCTAATCAGTCACTAAATCAGTCACTAAACGTTCATGAAGCTTTAAATTGACATATAATCGAATGGAATGCCTGGCCATCTTTATTTACTACGCCAAAAGGAGCTTGAGATGGAGATCAAAGCCGACAAAACAATCGATGAGTGTGGAGA